>JASHSO010000294.1 GCA_030038715.1 Streptosporangiaceae bacterium | reverse complement strand
GCTGGCGTTCGGGTGCCGGAGCACGGCTGAGCAGTCAGCATGCCTGGCCGCTACCACTAGGGCGCCGTCGAAGTGCCAGAACGGGGACGCGTCCCGCAGCGCAGCCAGGACCGGGTAGGGGTCTGGCAGGACGCCAGGGTCGGCGAGGTCGGCCAATGAGGGCTGCAGCGTCCTGCTCATGCGGCGCTCTCGGCCCTGCGCAGCGTCCACATCTGCCTGGTGGTCGCCACGACGTCCCGCACGCCGCCCATCATGTCAGGCTCCCGGCACGTTGATCGCATGACCGGTGCCTGCGGGGGTGCAGCTCCCGGCGTCAGGCGGTTTGCTGGCCGGATTGACGCGGTAGCCGGCGTTCGAGCAGGACGAGCCGGAGCTCGAGTTGGTCTATCCGGTCCCGGAGGAACTCTAGCTGCGCCTCCTCGGCTAGCCGCCGCTCGGTCGTGCGGCGCAGCCGTGGCGAGGCTTCGGCGCGGGCTGCGACGAGGGCTAGGGGAACGAGGCGCTGCGGCCCGTGCGGCCCGTCGACCAGCCGCGACGGTATCTGGCTAGTGCGATACCAGTTGCGGAGGGCCGCACGGGAAGCGCCGGTCTCGGCCGCCGCGCGGGCAAGGCTTACCCACTCGGAGCCATCGAGCTGAGCATTGAGTTCGAGTTCCAGCTCCCAAGCGTCGAGCCTGTCGTCCCAGTCCAAGGCAAGCACCTCCGAGCCTGTCGTCCCGGTCCGCTGCCAGCTCCCATGCCGCCAGCCCGGGTCGCCAGCCGATTCTTGAAGCTGTTCGTTTACCATATTATTAGCATGGTATTGACATGGTGTGAAGAGAAGGTCACTCTGGTCACCATGTTTGAACGATTTACCGACAGAGCCCGCCATGTCGTCGTACTGGCGCAGGAGGAGGCCAGGCGGCTGCAGCACAACTACATCGGCACCGAGCACATCCTGCTGGGTCTACTCGGCGAGCAGGGCGGGGCTGCCTACCGCGCACTGGAGACGTTCGGAATGTCGCTCGAGGGGACCCGGCAAGAAGTCACGGCGATCATCGGCCTTGGCAAGTCCGAGCCCAGCGGCCGGATACCGTTCACGCCCCGAGCGAAGAAGACTCTGGAGCTCGCGCTTCGTGAAGCGCTGCAACTGCACCACAACTACATCGGCACGGAGCACATCCTGCTCGGCGTGATCAGGGAGGGCGAGGGCGTCGGCGCGCAGGTGATGGAGCGGCACGCCGATCTGGCTTCCATCCGGCAGGCCGTGCTTGACCTGCTACCCGCGTTGGCTGCCGAGCCAGCGCATGGCCGCCGCTGGCTGCGCCGCCGCTCGGAGCCCGACCCCGGCTCGCCGGTCGCTCAGGTGGTGCAGGCAATGCTGAGTGCCACGCCAGCTGCGGATGCGACCCTCAGCGAGGCTACCCGGTTGGCGGGGGCCCGGCCGGTCGGCTCGCACCACTTGCTGCTAGCCGCGCTCTCCGATCCGGATACGGCTGCCGCCCACGCGCTGACGGGTCTCGGCATTGACTTGGATCAGGCCAGGGCGGCGCTTCGCAGCGTGGACGTCACGGGCACCAGCGACGAGCAACCGGAAGAGGCTGGCCGGCGTCAGCTCACCATCCACGTGACCGACGAACGGCTGACCATCGAGGCAGCAGATCCGGTGCTGGTTGAGGCGGGCCGACATGCGCTGCAGGCGCTGGGTCCGGAGGCCGAAGCGGCTGGCACCATCTCGGGCGACCTGCCAGCGTGCGAGAGCCTGAGCGCCGTCTGGCGGGCGCTCGTTGACGGCCTTGGCGCCATCCGGCGGCGCGCAACTGCCTTGGCGGAGCCGCCGCCGGACTCGCCCGCCGATCGGTCAGCCACCCCGGCCGACCCCGACGGCCCGGGAACAGAGGCTGTCTGACGGTCCTTGGACCTGCCGATCGGCATCGGGGCGTGAGCCGGACGGCTGCCGCGCCGATCAAGGGCGGTGTGATCGAGGCCATGTGGCTATGCGTTTGCGCGCCCGGCCTTAATTACGGCACAATGATGTTGTGAAAAAGATGGGGCCGGTTGAGCAGGCCGAGGGCACCAACGCTGGTGCGCGCCTGAATGCTGCCCCGGTGCGGGACATTGCACACCAGAAGGACGAAGGCTATGCGGCGCCGGCGCCGGCGCCGGTATCGGCGGCTGGGCTCGGGTCAGAACCGCGGACTCGCGCGCGGATTGCCCGGCTCATAATGGAGAACGGCCCGGTCACTGCGGCCGGACTTTCCGTCCGGCTTGGCCTGACCCCGGCCGCCGTGCGACGGCACCTGGACAATTTGCAGGCCGATGGCATGGTCGAGATCAGGACGGCGCGTCAGTACGGCCGCAGGGGTCGCGGGCGCCCGGCCAGGCTCTTCGCTATCACGGACGCGGGCCGGAGCGCGTTCGAGCACGCCTATGACGACCTGGCCACCAGCGCGCTGAAGTTCCTGGCCGAGACGGCCGGGCCCGGTGCTGTTGCGGCTTTCGCCCGTCGGCAGATCTCCGAGCTTGAGCGCAAGTACCGGCAGCGGCTGGAACTGGTCCCGGCCACGGAGCGGGTGAGAGCGCTGGCCGAAGCATTGTCCGCCGACGGCTATGCGGCGTCGGCCAGCGTCGCGCCAGCCTCCGGCGGGGGCGAGCAGCTCTGCCAGCATCACTGCCCCGTCGCGCACGTCGCCGAGCAATTCCCCGAGCTGTGTGAGGCCGAGACGGAGGCCTTCGGCCGCCTGCTCGGCACGCCGGTTCAGCGGCTAGCGACGATCGCTCACGGCGACGGGATCTGCACCACGCACGTCACAGCACAATCGCTCGTTCACAACCGAACAACCACCAAGTCCGGAGGATTCTCCGCATGACTACTACCGCACACCCCGAGCTCGAGGGGCTGGAGCGTTACAAGTTTGGCTGGGCCGACCCCGACGTGGCCGGGGCATCAGCGCGCCGTGGCCTGTCCGAGGAGGTGGTCCGCGACATCTCGGGCAAGAAGAACGAGCCCGAGTGGATGCTGGATCTGCGACTCAAGGGCCTGAAATTCTTCGAGCGCAAGCCGCTGCCCACATGGGGCTCGGACCTGTCCGGCATCAACTTCGAGAAGATCAAATACTTTGTCCGGTCCACCGAGAAGCAAGCGGCGTCCTGGGACGAGCTGCCGGCCGACATCAAGAACACCTACGACAAGCTGGGCATCCCCGAGGCGGAGAAGCAGCGCCTGATCGCCGGCGTAGCCGCCCAATACGAGTGCATACGGGGAAACAGCCGGATATGGACGGCTAATAGGGGTCAAGCGCTGATCAAGGAGATCGAGCCGGGCGACCAGGTGTTCGCCTATGACGAGCAGCACGAACGTTTCGTGGTCGTCCCAGTAAAGGCTGCCGCGCAAACAGACACTCGGCGGACCTTCGAGGTGGTAGCCGGGACGCGCAAGATCTGTGCCACGGATAATCACCCGGTGCTGGCCCTACGCAATCACCGTAAGTCTGGCGGACGGCGTGGCAGGTGGGTGCGGCAGTGGCTGACAGTCGGCGAGCTGCGGCTGGGCGATCTGATCGCCGTGCCGCGAGCGCTGCCAGCATTCGGGCAGCCCTACAAGCTGCCTGCGCTGTCTGCTCGGTCACAGCACCGAGAGAACCCGTGTCGCGTCCCTGGGGAGAGCAACCCCGACCTGATGTGGCTGCTTGGGTTGTTCGCTGGAGGCGGCAACCTGCAGGACTCCGGCAAGACTCACCGGGTCCAGTTCGCGATTCCAGCCACGGATGACGAGGTGAGAGCGGAGATCGCGCGTGTCGTAACCGACCAGTTCGGGCTCCGGGTCATAGCGGCCGACCGGTATCGGGTCGTTGTCAACTCCAGGGCGCTTGTTGACTGGTTCTGGCAGATCGGATTCCACGGGAACCCGCGGAGCAAGCGCATACCCGAGTGGGTATTCGGACTGCCTGAGGACCAGCGGCTTGCGTTTCTCGGTGGCTGGATCGACGCGGATGGCTACGTGGCTCCCGATTCAAGCAGTTGCGTTGCGCTGACGAGCGTGAGTTCGCCGCTGCTCGAGCAGGCCCGCGACCTTGCCGAGCTGTGCATGCTGCACACCTCCGGTCCGCACGGGTGCACCAAGCCCTACGGCCGCGACGCAACGCGAGTCGGCGGTGCTTTCAGGCTCCTGATCAGCGGGGAGCTCGAGCGGCTAGGGTGCAGGAACTCAAGGACGCTCTCCGGGTTCGGCAGGCGGAAGTGCCGTCACTCGTTCACCAGCGCGCACGGGACCAGCCTTGGGAAGCACGTCAATGACTGGATCGGCTTCGCTCCAGTTTCATCGGTCTTGCCGTCCACCATCGAGCCGGTTTACGACATCGAGGTTGACGGTCCGCACAATTTCATTGCCGAAGGCCTCGTGGTCCACAACAGCGAGGTCGTGTACCACAAGATCCGCGAGGATCTTGAGCAGAAGGGCGTCATCTTCCTCGACACCGACACGGCACTCAAGGAGCACCCGGATCTGTTCCAGGAGTACTTCGCAACGGTCATCCCGGTAGGCGACAACAAGTTCGCCGCTCTGAACACCGCCGTCTGGAGCGGGGGGAGCTTTATCTACGTGCCGAAGGGAGTGCAGGTAGAGATCCCGCTGCAGGCGTACTTCCGGATCAACACCGAGAACATGGGCCAGTTCGAGCGGACTCTGATCATCGCGGACGAGGACTCCTATGTGCACTACGTGGAGGGCTGCCTTCCCGCTGGTGAGCTGATCGAGATGGCCGACGGGACGTGGCGGGCCATCGAGCAGGTGAAGGTGGGCGATCACGTGCTCGGCCACGACGGCAGGCCGCACCGGGTGACCGCGTTCCAGATGCGAGACCTCAACGGTCGGCTGCACACGCTCACGCCGATGTCACCCGCCAACGCATTCTCGGTGACCGACGAGCACCCGGTCCTGATCGTGCGGCGGTCCGATGCGCCGGCGCAGCGCAAGCCGCGCAACGGGTGGCGGCCTGAAGGAGACAGCCGGAAGCTCATCACCACCCCGCCGCAGTGGGTCGCGGCGAAGGACGTGCGTGAGGGCGACTTCCTGGTCTTCCCGAAGCCGAGGCCTCGTGCCGCGCCGACAAGGCTGCCCTTGGCATTCGCCCGGCTGGCCGGGTACTACCTGGCCGTGGGCTCAGCCACGCTGACCAATGGCGACACGTCGCTGGCCTTCTCGTTCCACATCGATGAGACGGCCGAAGTGGACGAGGTCCGCCGGGCCTGCAAGGAGCTATACGACGCCGAGGGCTCAGTGCTGTACAACGAGGCCAGGCACGAGGCTCGAGTGCTCGTTTACACCAAGGCCGGCTACCACGCCATGAAGCAGCACATTGGCGACCGCTCCTACGCCAAGACGCTCTCGGGCGATCTTGTAGGCCAGGATGAGGCGTTCCTGCGCGAGCTGCTGGATGCCTACGTTCGCGGCGACGGCAACGAGATCATGCGCGGCGGCGGCAGCTGGCGTCGCGTCCACACGACATCCCGCAAGCTCGCGTTCCAGCTACAGTCCGTGCTGGCCCGCCTGGGCTCATTCGCGACGGTCGAGCTGCACCGCAACGGCGGTCCGGCTCAGAACATGGGCCGCGAGGAAGTCCGGAATGATCTCTATCAGGTGCAGTGGACCGAGGGGAGGCATGACCCGAAGCAGGCACGCGATGCCGGGGAATACTTCCTTGTCCCGGTCCGGTCGCGAACTGTCCGCGAGACATCCGAACCCGTCTTCAACCTGGATGTGGAAGAGCCGGACAGTTACCTGGCGTGCGGGTTCGCCGTGCACAACTGCACCGCGCCCATCTATTCGTCTGACTCGCTCCACTCGGCAGTGGTCGAGATCATCGTGAAGAAGGG
>JASHSO010000293.1 GCA_030038715.1 Streptosporangiaceae bacterium | reverse complement strand
CATAGCCGGGCGTGTCCAGGAGGTTGACCTTGACGCCCTCCTGCATGAACGGCACCAGGGTCAGGTTCACCGAGCGCTGCTGCCGGATCTCGACCTCATCGAAGTCACTGACGGTGCTGCCATCCTCAACCCGGCCCTCGCGCTGGATGGTGCCAGTCGCGACGAGGAGAGCCTCCGCCAGCGTCGTCTTCCCTGCTCCCGAGTGGCCGACCAGCACCACGTTGCGCACGCTCTCGGGCTGGCCGGCCGCTGATGTCCGGCCGGCGGCCCCTGCTGCGTGAGACTTGTCAGCCATTGCATCGCCTCCTGAAGCTCTGTGTTGCTATCCGCTGCCGCACTGTTCGTTGCCGCACTGTTCGTTGCCGCACGGTTTGTTGCCGAAGCAGTCTGCTGTCGCACGCCTAGCCTTTACCTGACCTTCGGCGACCACAAGCCCTGGGGCCCGAATCACCCCGACTGTCATGGTGTGACAGCCAGTTCTGCCGGCGTGTCACCCCAGTAGGATCAAGCCGCCATGCTGAAAGTCCTGCGGCCAGCCATCGCCCGCGTGCTGACGCCGGTTGGCCAGGTCCTTGCCCGCACTCCGGTGACTCCGAACGCGCTGACGATCGTCGGCACGATCGGCATGTCGGTCGGCGCGCTGACCCTGTTCCCGACCGGGCACCTGTTCGCCGGCGTGATGGTGTGCACCGGTTTCGTGATCACCGACATGCTCGACGGCACGCTGGCGAGGATCAAGGGAACCACCGGCCAGTTCGGCGCGTTCCTGGACTCGACGCTGGACAGGGTGGCCGACGCCTCGGTGTTCGCCGGCCTGGCCGCGTGGTTCGTGCTCGGCGGGCACGACAGGCTGCTCGCCGGCGTGTCGGTGTTCTGCCTGGTGGCCGGGGCACTGGTGTCCTATGCGAAGGCCAGGGCCGAGAGCCTCGGCTTGACGTGCGATGTCGGGTTCGCCGAGCGTACCGAGCGGCTGCTGATCGGCCTTGTTGCGGCCGGGCTGGCAGGACTTGGCGTGCCGTATGTCCTTTCTGTGGGACTCTGGGTGCTGGCCGTCGCCAGTGCGATCACCTTCGTGCAGCGGGTCGTTGCGGCACGCCGGTCCGCCGCCTCCGCCGCGTCCGCCGCGTCCGCCGGGCAGCGTGGGGGCCCGGATGAGGCCCCGTCCGAAGCCAGGCGGGACGAGTCGCTGCCGGGAGTCAGGCGGGAAACCCCAGCCGGAGGGCCGGAATGCCGGGACTGAAGGACAGGATCATCTCGGCCGGATACGGCGTCTGCTGGAAGCTGGTTGGCACGCTGCCGGAAACCTGGTCCGCGCGCACCTTCCAGTTCTTCGCCGACCTCGCCTGGCGCCGCGAGGGGCCGAGAGTCCAGACCCTCGAAGCCAACCTGGTGCGGGTGCTCGGTCCCGACGCCGACGGCCACCAGTTGCGGGCGATGTCCCGCGCGGGGATGCGTTCCTACGCTCGGTACTGGCTCGAGGTTTTCCGGCTGCCGGCGATGCCGATCGAGCGGCTCATGGCCGGCATGCACCCGGAAGGGCCATTCGACAAGGCTTTCGCCACGCTGGAGGCCCGCCGCGGGATCATCTTCGTGCTGCCGCACATGGGTAACTGGGACCAGGCCGGGGCATGGATGGTGGCCAAGGCCGCGGGGTCCATCGCTACCGTCGTCGAGCGGCTCAAGCCCGAGGCGGTATATGACAAGTTCGTAGCGTTCCGCGAGGGTCTCGGCATGGAGGTACTGCCCGCCAGTGGCGGAGCAAGGCCGTTCGGCGTCTTGGCGCAGCGGCTCAGGGCTGGCAAGGTGGTCGTGCTGATAGCCGACAGGGACGTGACCGGCGGCGGTCTCGAGGTTGAGTTCTTCGGCGAGAAGGCCAAGATGATGGCCGGCTCGGCTGCGCTTGCACTGCAGACCGGGGCGGCGCTGATACCGGTCGTTCTGTGGTTCGACCCTGATGGCTGGGGCGTGCGCATCGGCGAGGAAATCCCGGTACCGCCCGACGGCACCAGGAAGGAGCAGATCGCGGTCATGATGCGACAGGTCGCGCGGTTCTTCGAGAGCGGGATCCGGGAGCATCCGCAAGACTGGCACATGCTGCAGCGGGTGTTCGTGTCCGACCTGGAACGAGGACGTCAGTCCGCTGCACTCGGCCGCGCCGAGCTGAACGGGCATCAGGTCACCGAAAGCCTGCCATGAGGATCGGCCTTGTCTGCCCGTACGACTGGGAAGTGCCCGGCGGAGTCCGCGAGCATGTCAAAGGCCTGGCCGAGGCTCTGATCGAGCTCGGGCACGACGTCAGCGTGATCGCGCCGGCCGACGACGACGCGGAGCTGCCGAGCTACGTTGTGCCAGCGGGGCGGGCCGTGCCGGTTCCTTACAACGGCTCGGTGGCTAGGCTCGCGTTCGGGTTCCTGTCGGCGAGCCGGGTTCGGCGCTGGCTGAAGGACGGCGCCTTCGACGTGCTGCACGTGCACGAGCCGGCTGCGCCGAGCCTGTCGCTGCTGGCCTGCTGGGCAGCCGACGGGCCGATCGTGGCGACGATGCACGCCGCGATCCCGCGTTCGCGTGCTCTGCACGCGGCACAGCCGATCCTGGCCTCCGCGCTGGAGAAGATCAGCGGCCGGATCGCCGTGGCCGAGGCGGCCAGGTCAACGCTGGTCGAGCACCTGGGCGGTGACGCCGTGCTGATCCCGAACGGCGTGCACGTGCGCGGCTATGAGAAGCCAGACCCGCTGCCGGGCTTTCCCGGTACCGGAGGGGTGCTGGGCTTCCTGGGCCGGATGGACGAGCCGCGCAAGGGCCTGCACGTGCTGCTGGCCGCGTTCGCACTGCTGGCGCCCGAGCGACCGGGCCTGCGGCTGCTGATAGCCGGCCGCGGCGACGCCGCCGAGGCGCTCCAGCAGGTGCCCGCCCTCTACCGCGCCAGGGTCGTGCTGCTTGGCCAGGTCAGCGACGCGGACCGGGTTCGGATGCTGCACTCGGTGACTGTGCTGTGCGCGCCCAACACGGGCGGGGAGAGCTTCGGGATGGTCTTGGTCGAGGCCATGGCGGCAGGCGCGCCCATCGTGGCCAGCGACCTCGACGCATTCCGCCAGGTCCTGTTGGGCGGTGAGGCGGGCGCCCTGTTCGAGACGGGGAACCCGGCCGCCCTAGCCGCCGCGGCGGCCGGGCTGCTCGACGATCCCGGCCGACGGGCCTCGCTCGCGGCGGCGGCGTCGATCGCGGTGCGTGAGTTTGACTGGTCGGTAGTTGCCCGCGACGTGCTGCGGGTGTACGAAGCGGTCGCCCCGGCCGCCGGGCGGGTCGTGGTTGCCACGTGACAGCGATCATCGTCATCCTGGTCGTTGCGGCCATCGTGCTGTTCGGCGTCTACGTGTCCTGGCGTGCCGGGCGGCTCGACCGGCTGCACGCTCGGCTGGAGGCAGCCAGGTTCGCGCTGGACGCGGCGCTCGTGCGGCGCAGCTCGGTGGCGCTAGAACTGGCCTCCTCCGGCGTGCTCGACCCGGCGACGAGCGTGCTGCTGGCCGAGGCGGCCCATGACGCGAGGTCAGCCAGCTCGGGACGGGAGATGGCGGAAAGCGACCTGACCAGGGCGCTGCGCGCGGTGTTCGGCCAGCCCGACTTCCGCGCCCTGGTCGCCGGCCGCCTCGGCGCCGAGGAGCTGCTCGGCGAGCTGGAGAGCGCCGCTCACCAGGTCTTCCTGGCCCGCAAGTTCTACAACGACGCCGTCGCCGCCACTCAGGACGCGCGCCGCCGCCGGATCGTGCTGCTGCTCCGGCTGGCGGGCACGGCGCCCAGCCCGGAATTCTTCGAGATCGACGACTCTCTGGTCCCGGCGGGGGAGACCGGGCCGGCCGCCGACATTCCGCACCTGACCGGCTAGCAGCCGGCCGCACCGGGCTCAAGAAGCCGGGCGGTGCCCTCAAGGCCAGGGGGCTGGCCATCGGCCCGCGCGACTGGCCATCGGGGCCCGGGCGGTTAGCCATCGGGGCCTGGGCGGCCGAGCGCCTACCATGGAAGGGTCTTCAGCAACTACTAAGCGAGGTCCGTCGTGTCTGTCCGTCCGTCAACTCAGTCGCCCGCGAGCACGAGCGCAGCCGCCGCCGGGACATCTCCTGCGGGGCAGCTGGCGCAGAAGGGAACCGGCCGCGTGAAGCGCGGCATGGCCGACATGCTCAAGGGCGGCGTGATCATGGACGTGGTTACGCCGGAGCAGGCGAAGGTCGCCGAGGACGCCGGAGCCGTGGCGGTGATGGCGCTGGAACGCGTTCCGGCCGACATCCGGGCCCAGGGCGGCGTAGCCAGGATGAGCGACCCGGACATGATCGATGGCATCATCGCCACCGTGTCCATCCCGGTCATGGCCAAGTGCCGGATCGGCCACTTCGTCGAGGCCCAGGTGCTGCAGGCAATCGGCGTCGACTACATCGACGAGTCGGAGGTGCTGACCCCGGCCGACGAGGCGCACCACGTCGACAAGTGGGAGTTCACCGTCCCGTTCGTGTGCGGGGCCACCAACCTGGGCGAGGCGCTGCGGCGGATCGCCGAGGGCGCCGCGATGATCCGGTCCAAGGGTGAGGCCGGCACCGGAAACGTCGTCGAGGCGACCCGGCACATGCGCTCGATCAGGTCGCAGCTGGCCAGGCTGTCCGGGCTTCCGGCAGAGGAGCTGTACACCGCGGCCAAGGAACTGCAGGCGCCGTACGAGCTGGTGGCCGAGGTGGCCGCGGCCGGCAAGCTGCCAGTGGTGCTGTTCACCGCGGGCGGGATCGCAACCCCGGCCGACGCGGCCATGATGATGCAGCTCGGCGCCGACGGCGTATTCGTGGGCTCGGGCATCTTCAAGTCCGGTGACCCGGCGGCGCGGGCGGCCGCGATCGTGAAGGCGACCACGTTCCACGACGACCCCGACGTGATTGCGAAGGTCTCCCGCGGCCTGGGCGAGCCGATGGTCGGAATCAACCTCGACACGCTGGCACCGGAGCAGCGCCTCGCCGGACGCGGGTGGTGACGGGGCCCGGCATGCCAGCCGGCCACCGCGCGCCGCCAGTCGGCGTCCTCGCGCTGCAGGGCGATGTGGCCGAGCACCTGCGGGCACTGCGCGCGGCGGGAGCCGAGCCCAGCGCGGTCCGTCGGCCGGACGAGCTGGACCGGGTCGAAGGCCTGGTCATCCCCGGC
>JASHSO010000292.1 GCA_030038715.1 Streptosporangiaceae bacterium | reverse complement strand
CGAGCCACCCTGGAGCAGGCCTACCTGGAGCTGACCAAGCAATCCGTCGAGTTCCGCCCGGCCGACTTCGATGCGGACGATGAGCAGGAGGTGCCGCGATGACGACCCCCGCCATCTCGGTGCCGCGGCCGGACGCCGGGTTCGGCGACGGGCCCGGGCACGGCGGCTTCGGCGGCCTGCTGCGCGCCGAATGGACCAAGTTCCGCAGCGTGCGCGGCTGGGTGATCGGCATGATCGTGGCCGCGCTGCTGACCATCTTCCTCGGTGTGTTCGTGGCAGCGAACGCGAGCGTCGGCTGCCAGATCAACGGCGGTCCGCCCAAGTCGGGCAAGGCCTGCCTGCCCTACGTCCCGCACGGACCGGGTGGCGAGGTCGTCACCGACAGCTTCTACTTCGTCCACCAGCCGCTGACCGGCAACGGCAGCATCACCGTGCGGGTTGCCGGGCTGACCGGCAAGCGCGCCGACCTGAGCGGGGGGCCAGTGCCGGCTGGCAACGGCGGGCTGGTGCCTGGCCTGGTGGCGTGGGCCAAAGCCGGGATCATGATCAAGCAGAGCACGCACCAGGGCTCGGCCTACGCCGCGATGATGGTGACCGGCGGTCATGGGGTGCGGATGCAGTACAACTTCACCGGGGACATCGCCGGGATGCCGGGCGCCGTCTCGGCGGCACACCCGCGCTGGCTGCGGCTGACCCGCGCCGGCGACACGATTACCGGTTATGACTCCGCGGACGGAACGCACTGGGCGCAGGTCGGCAAGATCGGGTTGAGTGGGCTGCCCGCCACGGTTCAAGTGGGCATGTTCGCGACCTCACCGAATTACGTGGTGTCTCAGAACTCGTTCGGCGGGTCCAGCAACAACATCGGCCCTTCGCAGGCCACCGGTGTATTCGATCACGTCAGGCTGACGGGCGGGGCGTCCGGCGACACCTGGACCGGTACTGCAGTCGGCGGCGGGGGCCCGGCCGGAGCACCGCCGCCTGGCATCGGCGGCGGAGGCCCGTCCGGTGGACCAGGTCCCGGCGGTCAGGGCCAGGCGCCCTATACCCGTGCCGGTGGCACCTTTACTGTGACCGGGTCGGGCGACATCGCACCGGTCACCCCGGGGCCGGGCGGAGGGCTGCCGACGGTCACGATCGAGCAGACCCTGGTCGGCGCGTTCGTGGGGCTGATCGCGATCGTGGTCGTAGCGGCGATGTTCTTCACCAGCGAGTACCGGCGCGGGCTCATTCGCACCACGCTGGCAGCCACCCCGCGACGCGGCGCGGTGCTGGCCGCCAAGGCCCTGGTCATCGCCGCCGTGGCCTTCGTCACCGGGCTAATAGCCGCAGTGATCTCGATCGCCGTGGGTGTCCCGAAGCTGGAGAACCAGGGACAGGTACTGCTGACCGCGCCGGTGCTCACCGAGGTGCGGGTCATCGTGGGCACCGCGGCCATGGTGGCCCTGGTGGCGGTGGTGGCGGTATGCCTGGGCGCCATCCTGCGGCGCAGCGCGATCGCGATCACCGCCGCGGTGCTTCTCGTCGTCATGCCGTTCCTGCTGACCGTGCTCAACGTCGTGCCGGCCAGCGTCGGCGATTGGCTGCTGCGGCTGACCCCGGCTGCGGGCCTGGCCATCGAACAGAGCATCCCGCGGTACTCGCAGGTCAGCACCGTGATATCGCCGATACAGGGCTCCTATCCGCTGACGCCGTACGCGGGGTTTGGCGTGCTGTGCCTGTGGGCGGCCGGTGCCGTGGCCCTGGCGTTGGTCATGCTGCGGCGGCGGGACGCATGAAGGCCGGCGTGCAGACGCAGCTAGATGTGACGTTGGCTCCGGCGGCATTGCGCGGTGCAAGCCTGACTCGCGCCCTGCATGCCGAGTGGACCAAGCTGCGCACGGTCTCCGGGCCCGCCTGGCTCCTCCTAGGTGTCGCGACGCTGACCATCGCGGTCAGCGTCGCGGCCATCGGCGCAAATCACTGCCCGCTGAACCTGACCTGCCCGGTCGACACGACCAAACTAAGCCTGACTGGGGTCCAGCTCGGGCAAGCGGTCGTGGCGATCCTGGCAGTGCTGATGGTCAGCAACGAGTACAGCACCGGCATGATCCGGGCCACGTTGGCCGCGATGCCGAACCGGCCTGTCGTATTCGCGGCCAAGGCGATCCTGCTGGTCGGCCTCGTGCTGATCGCGGGAGCGGTAGGCGTCTTCGGATCGGTGCTGGCCGGGCACCTGATCCTGCCCAGCCATGGCTTTACTGCCGCCCGCGGCTTTCACCCGGTCTGGCTGAGCTACGGGCCGACGGTGCGGGCCGCGGGTGGGTCGGTCCTGTACCTGGCCCTCGTCGCGCTGATGAGCTTCGGCGTCGCAGTGATCGTGCGGGACTCTGCCGTAGCGGTCGGGGCCGCGCTGGCGCTGCTGTACGTGTTCCCGATTGCCCTAGCTTTCGTCGGGAACGTGCACTGGCAGCACCGCCTCGAGCGGTGGACGCCTACGATCGCGGGGCTGACAATTCAGGACACCACCGGCCTGAAGAGCCTGGCGATCACACCATGGGCCGGCCTCTGCGTGCTGGCGCTGTGGGCCGGAGCCGCGATAGTGGCCGGCGCAGTGGTGTTCCGCTTCCGCGACGCCTAGCTGCTGCCCGGCGACGCGGCCGGGTCTATCTCAGCCCGGTCTGACCGGCCGGTAGGCGGGCTCCCACATCAAGTCGCGGATCTCGGTGGCGAGGTTGGCACCCAGCTGCCGCCTGGCCACGCCTTCGCGGCACGCGGTCCTGGCCACCGCGGTGGCGACGACGAGCGAAGTGTCACGCAGGGCCTCGGCCGCGGGCAGCAGCGGTGCTCCTGGCCCGCTGGCGTCGACGAGGCCGGCCAGAGCGTGCGCTGCGGCGCTGAACATTCCGTCGGTGACCCGGCTCGCGCGCGTCGCGATCGCACCGAGCCCGAGGCCGGGGAAGATCAGCGCGTTGTTGGCCTGCCCAATCCGGTAGCGAGTACCGTCGTACTCGACGGGCCCGAACGGGCTGCCGGTGGCGACCAGCGCCCTGCCGTCGGTCCACTCGATTAGCTGTTGCGGCCTGGCCTCGGCGAGTTCGGTCGGATTGGACATCGGCATGATGACAGGCCGGCTCGTGTGCGCCGCCATGTCCCTGATGATCTCCTCGGTGAACGCGCCGGGCCGGCCCGATGTGCCAATCAGCACGGTGGGGCGCACCTGCCGCACCACCTCGGCGAGCGGGATGCCGCCCAGGCTGGCATCGATGCGCCAGCTAGCCACCTCTCCGCCGTCCCGGCAGTACCTGAGCTGGCTGTCGGTGAGGCCGGGCTGACCCGCGACAGTGAGCCCGTGCCTGTCTACCGTCCAGAACCTCGACCGTGCCTGCTCTAGGCCCAGCCCGGATGCGGTGAGCTCGGCTGCTAGCTGGTCGGCGATGCCGATGCCCGCCGAGCCCGCGCCGAAGATCACGATCCGGTGCTCGGGGAGGCCGATGCCGGTGACCGCCAGCGCGGCAAGCACGGCGGCCAGGTTGACCGCGCCGGTGCCCTGAATGTCGTCGTTGAAGCTGGGCACGAGGTCGCGATAGCGGCTGAGCAGGCGCGGTGCGTTCTGCGGTGCCATGTCCTCCCAGTGCAGCAGCGCCGCTGGGAAGACGGTCCGCAGCGTAGCCACGAACTTGTCGAGGAAGGCGTCGTAGCTGTCGGCAGGCACTCGCGGGTGGCGGTTGCCGATGTAAAGCGGGTCGTCGAGCAGGCTCTGCCTGTCGGTGCCAACATCCAGCATGACCGGCAACGTGCGGCCTGGCTCGGCGCAGCCGGCCGCGGTGTAGACGGCCAGCTTGCCTACCGCGATGCCCATGCCGCCGACGCCCCAGTCGCCGATGCCGAGAATCGCGCCGGCATCCGTCGCCACGACCAGGTCCACCTCGTCTGGTTCCTTGCCGCTGGCCCGCAGCGACACCTCGATCAAGTCCGGGTTGTCGACCGATAGATAGATACCCCGCGGCCGGCGGTATTCGTGACTGTAGTTCTCGATCGCCTGGCCGACGGTTGGCGTATAGACAACGGGCAGCATCTCGCTGAGGTGATCGGCGAGCAGGCGGTAATACAGCACCTCGTTCCTGTCGTGCACCTCGTTCAGCAGCACGTTGCGCGCCAGGTCGGTGCGCTGCTTCAGGTACTGGGCGTAGACCCGGCTGGCCTGTTGTTCCAGGGTCATGTGCCCGGCCGGGATCAGCCCGATCAGGCCGAGAGCCGCCCGCTCGGCGTCGCTGAACGCGGTGCCCTTGTTGATCCTGGCGTCGGCAAGCACCTGGCGCCCTCGCAGGGTGGTGCGCCAGGCGCCGTCGTCGTCGAGCCAGGTGGTCCGCACGCGCGGGTCAGCGTTCTGGGTAGGCCAGCGTGGCGCGGAAGTACTCGACCGTTCGCTTCAGCCCTTCGTCCAGTGGCACCGTGGGCTCCCAGCCCAGCAGCTCCCGGGCGCGGCCGATGTCCGGCTTGCGCCGTGCCGGGTCGTCGGCCGGGAGCGTGCGATGCTCGATCCGGCCGTCGCCGCCGGTCAGCGCCTGGACCTTCCTGGCCAGTTCCAGCATGGTGAACTCGCCCGGATTGCCGAGGTTCACTGGGCCGGTGACCTCCGGCGGCGAGTCCATCAGCCGGATGAGCCCGTCGACCATGTCATCGATGTAGCAGAAGGACCGGGTCTGCGAGCCGTCACCGAACACCGTCAGCGGCTGGCCCGAAAGCGCGCTGACAATGAAGTTGGAGACGACCCTGCCGTCGTTGGCCAGCATGTTCGGGCCATAGGTGTTGAAGATCCGGGCGACCTTGATCGGCAGCCGGTGCTGCCGGTAGTAGTCGAAGAACAGGGTCTCGGCACACCGCTTGCCCTCGTCGTAGCAGGACCGGATGCCGATCGGGTTCACGTTGCCCCAGTACGACTCCTGCTGCGGATGCTGAGCCGGATCGCCGTACACTTCGGACGTCGAGGCCAGCAGGATCTTCGCGCCCAGCCGCTTGGCCAGTCCGAGCATGTTAATCGAGCCGTGCACGCAGGTCTTCGTGGTCTGGACCGGGTCGCGTTGGTAGAAGACCGGCGAAGCTGGGCAGGCAAGGTGGTAGATCTCGTCCACCTCGACGTACAGGGGGAACGTGACATCGTGCCGGATCAGTTCGAAGCGGTCCTCGCCCAGCAGGTCGAGGACGTTGCGGCGGGTGCTCGAGTAGAAGTTGTCGACCACGAGTACGTCGTTCCCGAGTTGCAGTAGCCTCCGGCACAGATGCGAGCCTATGAAGCCCGAGCCGCCGGTCACTAGGATGCGCTTGGGCTCCCCGGCCGGTGCGGCTGGGTAATCGAGTGCTGAGTTCACCTGGTCTCCTGAACCCCGCAGGCCCGGCAGATCTGGCCCGCCTCATCGTCACGCTTTTGCTCGTTATCGCCACGTAAGGTTAACGCCGTGAAACTGTCCATCCTGATGCCGGTCTACAACGAATTGGCCACGCTGACCGCGGCGATCAAGGAGGTGCTCGACGTCGGGTTCCCCTGCGAGATCGAACTCGTCGTGGTGGACGACGGCAGCACGGACGGCACGAGGGAACTGTACCCGGC
>JASHSO010000291.1 GCA_030038715.1 Streptosporangiaceae bacterium | reverse complement strand
GCCCTCGGTGGTGACGGGCAGTTCCAGGCAGCGGGCGACGTAGCCGCCCTCCTCCGGGGTCAGCATCGCGGTCAGGGTCACTGTCCTGGGCTCGGCGGCCTCCATGCCAGCATGGTAGCGCGGGTTGGCTCAGGGTAGCCGCCAACCTGGCCAGCATGGAGCCAGGCGACTGCAATCACCGAGCCGCCTCTCTCAGCCCGTCCCAGATCGCGTGCCGGTCGGCTTCGGTGAAGCTGCCCGCCTCGGCTACCCGCCGCTCCAGCGCATCAAGAAGCTGCATGCTGGCGGCGACGCGCTCCTCAGTCCTGACCATCAGCTTGAGTTCCGCAACGCACTTATCGAGCTCGGGCGCAGCCACGCCACGGCCGCGCTCGTAGTTCCGCCGGGTGCCCTCGGCCCCGGTATGCTGGGCAACCCATCGCGTCGCGTACTCCCCGAAGGGAATGAGCCCGGCCTTGGGGTCAACGAAGCCTGCGAGGCGGCTGCTGGTGCTGTCCGCGGCCGACGTGCATTCCTTGCTCGGCTACCGGGAGTGCGCCGATGCGATGCGAGCTGCGCTGGCCGAGCTGGCCTCCGGCGTGGCTGAGCAGCCGCTGCGAACGGTGCACAAGCCGCGGGACTCGGCGGGCTTGATCGCGCTGATGCCGTCCTACCTGGGTGGAGCGAAGGCAGGCTATGGGCTCAAGGCGATCTGCATCACGCCGTCGAACCCAGCGGTCGGCCTCGACACCCATCAGGGCATCGTGCTCCTGTCGGATGCGGCGACCGGCGAGCCGATGGCCCTACTGAACGCGTCGGCGGTCACCGGAATACGGACCGCAGCCGTCTCGGTAGTGGCCACGGACCTACTGGCCATGCCGGGCGCGGACGTGCTGGCCGTGATCGGCACCGGAGTTCAGGCGCGTGCCCACATTCTCGCGCTGGATGGGGCCAGGCAGCTGCGCGAGATCCGCGTCGCCGGGCGTGACTGGGCCGGCCCGGCCCAGCTTGCCGAGACCCTTCGCGGCCAGACCACAGCTGTGCTGCAGGCCTGCCACTCCGCGAGCGAGGCCGTGATCGGCGCCGGCATCATCGTCACCGCGACCAGTTCGGCGCGGCCGGTGCTCGATCGGGAGTCCGTGCAGGCCGGCGCGCACATCAACGCGGTCGGTGCCTGCCTGCCGTCGGCACGCGAGCTCGACACCGCCACGGTTGAAGCTGGCGTACTGTTCGCGGATCGCCGGGAGTCTGTGCTGGCCGAGTCTGGCGATTACATTCTGGCGGCGGCCGACGGCGCCGTCGGCCCCGAGCACATCCGCGCCGAGCTCGGCGAGGTGATCACGGGCACCGCGCCGGGCCGGACCAGCGCCGAGGAGATCACCATTTTCGAGTCGCTGGGGCTGGCGATCGAAGACCTTGCGGCGGCGCGCTGCACCTACGAGAGGGCAGTCGAAGCCGGAGCTGGCAGCTGGGTGGACTTCTGACTCGTCCAGGCCGGATTGCGCGGCGCCAAATGGCGCTGTTCCCGGCCTGGTTCTGACGGAACCGCGGTGCGCGCGGCCTGCGTCTGAGGGGCAGCAGCACCCCGCGGATCAGGAGTCGGCATGTCAACCAGCGCATCACCTAGGTACCTCGCGGCAGCGACAGGCGTGGCGGCTGCCGCGCTTCTCATCGGCGCTTACAGCCTCGGCGCCAGCCAGGGCGGCGGTTCGGCCCCGGCCACGGCCGCAACGCTCGACTCGGCCAGCGCGGCGAGCGGCCGCATCACAGTCACCGGCACGGGCACCGTCACCGGCGTGCCGGGCCAGCTAACCCTGTCGTTGGGCGTGCAGGTCAACGGGTACACGGTCACCTCAGCGCTGGACCAGGCAGACCGTGCGGTGCGCAGGGTGATCACCACGCTGCGGGAGCGCGGCGTGGCCGCCTCCGACATCCAGACGTCCGACCTGAGCATCGCGCCCAACTACAACAACGACGGCGAAGTGACCAGTTACGCCGTCAGCGAGTCCCTGACCGCCACACTTGACCAGCTCAGGCTGGCCGGAGCCCAGATCGGCGCGGCGGTCCAGGCCGGCGGCAACGCGGTCACGATCGACGGCGTATCCCTGAACCTGACAAACACCGGCCCGCTCATGGCAGCGGCCCGGGCGCGAGCTGTGGCGAATGCCAGGACGCAGGCACTTCAGCTTGCCCGCGCGCTGGACGAGCCGCTCGGGCCGGTGATCAGCGTCAGCCAGGTGCAGGAGTCGACACCGCCGCCGGTTGCCTATGCAAGCAATGGGCCTGCCGCCAAGTCGGTGCCGATCTCGCCGGGTACCCAGCAGCTTTCGGTCTCGATCACCGTGGTGTACCGGGTGTGAGTGGCGCGGTGGTGGCCAGGCGGCCAGGACTGGCCAGCACCGCGCTGGCATGGTGCACCGGACCGGGCTAAGCTAGCGCGCATGTACGCGAGACTTGGTATAGCCGCGACCATGACCTCCTGGTGGCGCCGCCGGTAGGCGGTGCCAGGCTCGCGCGCACTACACGCTCGCAGACCAGACAACAGGCGACCGCCCGGTCAGTTCGGCGGTCGCCTTTCTCGCGGTCGCTGGAGTTCCCGGGCATTGACACCACTCGAGGCCTTGATGGACCCGACCAGCAGTTACCTGACCGCCGGCGGCGTGCGCGTGCACCGGTTCGCGCAACCGTTCGACCTGGCTGACCTGGACGAGATCACCCGGCAGGTGCAGCAGCGCCCGGGCGGAGTGCTCTCCTCGGGCATGGAGTACCCAGGCCGCTACAGCCGATGGCACCTGGCCTACATCGATCCGCCGGTCGTGGTGACGGCCCGCGGCCGGACCATCACCGCGGAGGCGCTGAACCAGCGTGGCCGGGTGCTGCTGGCAGTCATCGCCGCCGCAATGGCCAGGGCGGCCAGCGCCAGGACAGCCGATGTCATGCGCGGAGAGTCCCTCGCGGAGGTCACCATCAAGGAGTCGGACGAAGTCGGCACCGAGGAGGAGAGGAGCCGTCGGCCTACCGTGTTCTCGGCGCTGCGGGAGATCATCGCTGCGTTCGCCGGGCCGGATCCGCACCTCGGCCTGTACGGTGCGTTCGGCTACGACCTGGCGTTCCAGTTCGAGCCGGTGCGGCTGCGGCACCCGCGGGACCGGGCCAGCCGGGACCTGGTCTTGCACCTGCCCGACGAGCTCTACGTGATGGACCGCAAGCGGGAAACGGCTACCAGGATCCGGTATGACTTCGAGACCGTGTCGGCCGGCCAGAGCACGGGCAGCACACTGGGCCTGGCCCGGGAGCGCGGCGGCGCTGCGGGGGACAGGCCGCCGGGCACCCCCGTTCCGCTCCCCAGTCTTCCAGCGGACCCGCAGCCCGGCCACTATGCGAGCGTGGTCGAGCAGGCGCGGCAGCGCTTCGCACGGGGCGACCTGTTCGAGGTGGTGCCGAGCCATGCCTTCCACGCCCGGTGCAGTGCGCCGGCCGCGTTCTTCGAGCGGCTGCGGGAGCGTAACCCGGCGCCGTACGAGTTCTTCTTTAATCTTGGCGACGAGGAGTACCTGGTCGGTGCCTCCCCGGAGATGTACGTGCGGGTCACCGGCGACCGGGTGGAGACGTGCCCGATCTCGGGCACGATCGCCCGCGGAGACACCCCGCTCGAGGATGCGGAGCAAATCCGCGCCCTGCTGAACTCGCCGAAGGAGGAGTCCGAGCTGACCATGTGCACGGACGTGGACCGCAACGACAAGTCGCGCATCTGCGTGCCGGGCAGCGTCAAGGTCATCGGCAGGCGGCAGATCGAGTTGTACAGCAGGGTCATCCACACCGTCGACCACGTCGAGGGCACGCTACGGCCCGGCTTCGACGCGCTAGATGCCTTTCTCACGCACATGTGGGCGGTCACCGTGACCGGGGCGCCCAAGGTCTGGGCGATGCAGTTCATCGAGGACCACGAGAAGTCGCCGCGGCGCTGGTACGGCGGCGCGGTCGGGATGATCGGCTTCGACGGCGGCATGAACACCGGCCTGACGCTGCGCACCGCGCAGATAGCAGGCGGCGTCGCGACGGTGCGTGCCGGGGCGACGCTGCTGTTCGACTCCGACCCGCTGGCCGAAGAGCGCGAGACTGCACTGAAGGCGCGAGCGCTCCTGGAGACGCTCGCGGCGGTGGACTCGCAGCAGGCTGGCTCCGCACCTTCCGATGCCGACCTCGCCGCCAACCCGGCTGAGTCGCTGCCGCTGCCGGGCGACGGGTTGCGGGTACTGCTGGTCGACCACCAGGACTCCTTCGTGCACACGCTGGCTGGATACTTCCGCGAGGCCGGCGCCTCGGTGGTGACGCTGCGGGCGGGCTTCGACCCGGCGTTGCTCGATGAGTACGAGCCTGACCTGGTGGTGCTGTCGCCCGGACCGGGCCGGCCGGCAGATTTCGGCTGCGACAAGCTGCTGAGCGAACTGGACGGGCGCCGGCTGGCGGCTTTCGGGGTGTGCCTGGGACTACAGGCCATGATCGAGCACGCAGGCGGCTCG
>JASHSO010000290.1 GCA_030038715.1 Streptosporangiaceae bacterium | reverse complement strand
TCCCGCTGATGCTCGATCTGTACCGGCAGGGGCGGCTCAAGCTCGACGAGCTCGTCACCAGAACCTATCGCCTCGACGAGGTCAACCAGGGCTACCAGGACATGCTGGACGGCAAGAACATCCGCGGTGTCCTGATCCACGAGCATTAGCCCGCAGACAGCGCCTCGCCCAGGGTTGAACGGGCGAGGCGCTGCGCCGAGGCGGATTTCAGTGCCGCCTGGTGTACGCGATGTTGATCACTCCGATGATGATCCAGATCATCACGCAGAGAAAGACCTGACCGCCGCCTATCACGTTCGAGACCGCGCCATTGGCCGTGACCGAGCGGCTCAGGTCCAGCACGGCAGCAGTCGCACCCAGGCCGATTCCCATCGAACCGAGCGCGAGCACCGCAGTCGGCCAGGTGGCCTGGGGTGCCGGGCTGAGCTCCCCGTCAGGGCGCCGCCGGACCCGCTTGACCGGGCGCTGTCCCAGCCTGGCATCCACCCGCTTGTCGATCTCGTCGCCGATCCGCTCGACCAGGCTCTCAGCGACCGCACCTTCGTAGTGCGGGCCGAGCTCGCTGTGCGCGGCCGCCGCGGCGGCTATGTCTTCCTTAGTGAGCTGGTCCATGCACTGACGATACATCTCGTTCCGAGGCGGCAGCCAGCGCTCTGCCACGACGCGATCAAGCCCGGGATGCAGACTCCTCGAGAGCGCGGCGGACGAGCACCCGGGCCAGGTGCTCGCGGTACCTCCTGCTGGCGGTGAGGTCCTCGGACGGGCTGGTGCCATCGGCCGCGAGCGCAGCCGCGTCAGCTGCCCCGGCGCCCGCAGTTAGGGCCCGCTCGACCGCTGTCGCCCGCAGCGGCGTCGGGCCCATGTTGACGAGCGCTACCTTGCCACCCTGCAGTGCCACGCCGACGATCGCCCAGTCGATGGCACGTTTGGTGAACTTCTGGAACGACCAGGCCGGTGCCGCAGGCTTGAGAATGCGGATCTCAGTGAGCAGCTCTCCGGGCTCGAGCGCAGTCTCGAACAGCCCGCGGAAGAACTGCCCTGCCGGGATTTCGCGGCTGCCCTCCGGGCCGCGCGCGACCAGCGTCGCGTCCAGAGCGAGCAGCACTGCGGGCAGGTCCGCCGCCGGATCGGCGTGCGCCAGCGAGCCGCCAATCGTGCCGCAATGACGCACCTGTGGGTCACCAACTTGCCCTGCGGCATGACGCAGCAGCGGCACTTCGCGGGCGAGCAGGTCCGAGTCGGCCAGCTCGGCGTGCTTGGTCAACGCGCCTACCGCGATGTGGCCATCCTCCTCCCGGACGTAGCTGAGCTCGTCCAGCCGTCCGATGTCCACCAGCGTCTGCGGCACTGCGAGGCGCAGCTTCATCAGCGGCAGCAGAGAGTGTCCGCCGGCCAGATACTTGGCGTCGTCGCCGTCGCTGGCGGCCAGGTCCAGAGCCTCATCCACCGACGAGGCGCGCTTGTAGCTAAAGGGTGCGGGGATCAACGCTGCTGCCTCTCGCTCGCCGCGGCCAGCACCGCGCGGACTATGTTGTGGTATCCGGTGCACCGGCAGATGTTGCCCTCCAGGGCAGCCCTGACCTCCGGCTCGGTCGGCGACGGATTCTCTTCGAGCAGCGAGACTGCCGCCATCACCATGCCCGGCGTGCAGAACCCGCATTGCAGCCCGTGCTCGGCATGGAAGGCTCGCTGCACCGGGTGCAGTTCCCCGTCGCTCGCCAGTCCCTCGACCGTCACGACCTCCCGGCCGTCCGCCTGGGCGGCCAGAACCGTGCACGACTTCACCGAGCGGCCGTCGAGCAGGACGGTGCACGCACCGCAGGAACTGGTGTCGCAGCCGACGTTTGTGCCGGTGAGGCCCGCCCGGTCCCGCAGGAAGTGCACCAGCAGCATGCGGTCGGCGACCTCGGCATCGACCGGGCTGCCGTTAACAGTCACCGTGAGCTTCACTGGCCCTCCTTGGCCTGCATGATCGCTGCCCAGACCTTCTCCGGCGTGGCCGGCATGTCGATGTGGCGGATGCCGAGGTGGCTGACCGCGTCGATGACCGCGTTCTGCACCGCCGGCGTGGCGCCGATCGTCCCGGCCTCGCCGATGCCCTTGGCGCCTAGCGGGTTGGCTGTCGTCGGTGTCTCGCTGCTGAGCAGCTCGAAGCTTGGCAGCTCGGCCGCGGTGATGATCGCGTAGTCGACCAGGGTCCCGGTCACGGGGTTGCCGTCTTCGTCGTAGACCATCTCCTCGAGGAGAGCCTGGGCAGCGCCCTGCGCGATGCCGCCGTGCCGCTGCCCCTCAGCGAGGACGGGGCTGATCACAGTCCCTGCATCGTCCACCGTGACATGCCGCAGCAGCGTCACCTTGCCGGTTTCGGTGTCCACTTCGACCACCGCCAGGTGGGTGCCGAACGGGAATGTCGGCTGCCCCTCGGTGAAATTCGCGTCCGCCGCAAGGCCCGCTGGCCCGGCGTGGCCGGCCACGTCGGCCCAGGTCCTGCTGGTGTCCGGGTCACCACGGACTTGCCAGAGGCCACGCTCGGTGTCCAGTTCAAGGTCGTCAGCACTGGCTTCCAGCAGGTCGGCCGCGACCTGGCGGGCCTGGTCCTTCACGTCGGTCGCCGCCTTCTGCACCGCGGTGCCGCCGAGCTGCAGGGAACGGGAGGCGTAGGTGCCGACGCCGGCCGGGATCAGGTCGGTGTCACCGTGCACCACCGTGACGTCGGCCATCGGAATCCCCAGCTCGGACTGGACCAGCATGGCCCAGGCAGTGTGGTGCCCCTGGCCGTGCGCTGAGCTGCCGGTGTATACCGTCGCGGTGCCGTCATCGTGCACCACAAGCCGGGCAGTTTCACCGGCCGCGGCGTCCGCGGCGGTGATCTCAACGTAGCTCGCCAGCCCGATGCCGAGCTGCCGGACGTCGCCGCCTGCCCTACGGCGTGCCTGCTCGGCCCGCAGTTCGGCGTAGCCCGCTCCGGCTAGCACCTTGTCCAGTGCTGCCGCGTACTCGCCTGTGTCGTAGACCGCGCCGCAGGGGGAGCTGTACGGGAACCTGTCCGGCGGAACCATGTTGATCCTGCGCACTTCCGCCGGGTCCATCCCGACCTCGGCAGCGAACAGGTCGACGGCGCGCTCGATTGCTGCTGTCGCCTCCGGTCGGCCAGCGCCGCGGTAGGCCGAGATGGGCGTCGTGTTCGTCACGATCACCCTGTTTGCGGCCTCGACGTGCGGGATTGCGTAGGCCCCGGTGGCCATCAGACCGGTGAGGAACGGCAGGAAGCCGCTCATCCGGGGGTAGGCCCCGGTGTCTTGCACGATGTCGATCCGGTAAGCGAGGATGCGACCGTCTCGCGTGCCACCTATCTTGATCACCTGCCGCTGGGCCCGGCCGTGGGTCATGCCCACCATGTTCTCGCTGCGGGTCTCGACCCAGCGCACGGCACG
>JASHSO010000289.1 GCA_030038715.1 Streptosporangiaceae bacterium | reverse complement strand
CGTCGGGTGACACGACCTTGAGCAGGTTGCCGATCAGGCCAAGGCCCAAATCGCTTAGCACGGCGTCGTGGATCGCGAACCCGCGGGACGGCGAAGCTGCCGCGATGAACTCCGCGGCCTCGCTGAACTTCAGCCAGGGCGCGCTGACCGGCACCAGCACCGTCGGTACTTTCTCCGCCGGGACGGTGAACGAGTCGCCGGGGTGGAAGATCTCGCCGTCCACCACGAAGCCAGCGTTGGCGATTACCGGGATCGCCGGGACGATCAGCGCGTGGTCTCGGCCGTAGACGCGAACGTCGAAGCCGGCCGCAGTGAAGCTGTCGCCGTGCTCGATGGCATGCACCCGGTGGCCGAAGTCGCCAAACTGGCTGGTCACCGAGGAGTTGGCCCACAGCTGCAGGCCGGCGGAGGCTGTCAGCGCCGCCCGCACTGCACTGCTGTCCAGGTGGTCGGGATGCTCGTGCGTGACGAGGACCGCGTCCGCGCCATCCAGAACAGCCGGGCCGGACCAGACGCCCGGGTCGATCACGAGAGTCCCGCCTGCCTTGCGAAGCCGGACGCACGAGTGCCCGAGCTTTGTCAACTGCATAGCCGCCAGCCTAATGACGTGCTGAGTGGGCGTCAGCGGGCGGCAAGACCGCGCAGCAGCTCGGCGACGATCCGCCGTGCGTACCGGCCATCGACGAGCTCGTGCCCGTTCATGCTCTGCTGTGCAGCCCCGTCGAGCAGGAAAGCGGCGGCATCGACGTCGGTATTCTCGCGAAGCTCCCCGGTCGCTATGCCGCGGCGCAAAACCGACATGATGGCCTCACGGCGCGGCTGCACGACCGCATGGGCGTACCAGGCGAGCAGCCGCGGATACCGGGCACCCTCGCCGTGCAGCAGCGCCACCAGGCGGGCCCGCCGGGGGTCGGCCGCATCGGTGCCGATCGCCTCCAGCAGCGCCACCAAGTCCGCGCGGACCGACCTGCCCAGTGGCGGCGGCAGCTGCGTGCGCAGCGCCTCGACCGCGTCGAGCAGCAGCTGCTCCTTGCCCGGCCAGCGCCGGTAGATCGTCGCCTTGCCTACCCCGGCGCGGGCCGCGACCATCTCGACGCTGAGCCCATCCGGGCCATGCTCGGCGAATACCTCGAGGGCCGCCGCCATGATGGCGCGATCAGCCTGCTCGCTGCGTGGCCTGCCCGGGCGGCGTCGCGCCGGCCCGGCGCTCACCTGAGTTGCCATGAGTCCCGCGCTCGTTCAACGATACGGGCCGAAATCGTATCGTAAATCGACCGGCGCGGCTACGGATCCTGGTCAGTTGCGGCCGTGTCGTGTCATCATCGGATGGTCCGGGGACGCCATCACGGCGCAACGAGACATGGAGGATGAGCAAATGAGTGCTGACGAACGCGGCCAACGCCAGGCCGTGGCAGCCCCCGCAGCCGGGCAGGGCGAGCCGCTTTACGGTGGCACGGCGTCCCGGCGCATCACTGTCAGGGACATCGCCGCGGCCAAGGCGCGCGGCGAGAAGTGGCCCATGCTCACGGCGTACGACGCGCTCACTGCGCGGGTGTTCGACGACGCGGGCATCCCGGTCCTGCTGGTAGGCGACTCGGCCGCCATGGTCGTCTACGGCCATGACTCCACCATTCCGGTGCGGCTCGACGAGCTGATCCCGCTGACCGCGGCGGTAGTCCGCGGTACCCGCCGCGCCATGATCGTGGCAGACATGCCGTTCGGCTCCTACCAGGCCTCGGCGGCAACGGCCCTTGAGGCCGCGGTCAGGTTCCTGAAGGAGACCGGCGCGCAGGCGGTCAAGCTCGAGGGCGGTTATCGCGTCGTTCGCCAGGTCGAGGAACTGGTAGCCGCCGGCATCCCGGTCATGGCGCATCTCGGCCTGACGCCTCAGTCGGTCAACGTGTTCGGCGGCTACCGGGTGCAGGGCCGTGGTGAGGACGGCGAGCGGCTGCTGCACGACGCCAAGGTACTGCAGTCCGCTGGCGCGTTCGCCGTCGTGCTGGAGTGCGTGCCGGCCGACCTCGCAGCCCGAGTAACCGACAGCCTGGATATCCCCACGATCGGGATCGGCGCTGGCCCGCACTGCGACGCACAGGTCCTGGTCTGGCAGGACATGGCGGGACTGTCGCCGACGACAGCGAAGTTCGTCAAGCGGTACGCCGATCTCGCGACGGTGCTGCACGGCGCCGCCGGGGCTTTCGCTGCCGACGTGGTTTCCGGCAGGTTCCCGAGCGAGGAGTACTCCTACCGCTGAGTCGCCCCGTGCGGTTCGGCTGACCGCCAGAGCGGTCTCGGGCACGATAGGAACGTGAACGCCGATCAGGTAGCGGCGCTGCGCGCACTGCTGGAACCATCGGGCTGGGTCCAACGGACCTCGTGTTTCGGGCGCTCCCTGCGGCAGACGGCGCGGACGCCGCACGGCCTGCTCGTCGTCGGCACCGCGCAAGACGAGCCGTGGCACATGACGGCTCACCTGGCCGACGAGGCCAGGCTTGCAGGCCTGGCCGAGCTGGAGCCCACACTGGTCCGCTGGGCACCCCCGCCTGGCGCTCCCCCGCACTTATCTATCGGAATTGACAGGCTCCTGGCGGCATCCCGGGGCGAAACGTTGCTCGTCGTCAGCGCCGGTCCGGCGCCAGCGGCGCTGCTGGAACGCGTGCAGGACGTGCGACGCGCCGGCGCCAGCGTGTTTGCGCTCGACCGGGGCGACCCGGACCTTGACGCGCTAGCGCATGAGGCGCTGGCGGTACCGGTGCACGGCGTGCCGATCAGCTTCGACGCCGCGCAGCACCTGGTGAGCACGGCGGTCAGCGATCCAGACGGCAGGAAGCCGGACGGCGGCCTGCGCAGCCGACTGGCACGGCTGCTCGATGCCGTCAGCGGCAGCGAGCCAGGCTAACTGCCAGGCTCTTGCTGGGCTGAACCCGGCTCTTCGGCGCGCTCCTCGCTGTCCTCGTCTGGCGGCCGTTCCAGGTCAATCGTGACCTGCTGCTGGCTGACAGGCTCTGGCCGTCGGCCGCTGAGCTTGTGAATCCCATAGATCGGCGGCGGCGCCACCTGCGCGAACTGCGCCACCGCCGTGCCGATGATGCTCGCCTCGGCGATGTGATCACGGCCAAGGGGGACTATCGGGCATCGACGCTGGGTGATCCTGGTCTCCATCTCTCGTACCACGACGCCGTCCGCGCCCATCCTGACCAGGTCGAGTTCGAGCTCATTCCTGGCGTCGGTGCGCATCTGGGTGACGAGATAGGTATAGCCGGCCACCTCCACGTTCCCCGCATTCCACCGGGTCTGTCCCTTCGTCAGCCAGTCGTCGTGGCGGTAGCCGACAGCAACGCCCATTGCCAGGCCGATCGGCACGAAGCCGTGCGCTACGAGCTTGGTGAAGTCCTGCCCGGATAGGTCAGACGCGAACGGCTGGGCCCGGCTGACTACGCCAGGCGCCCGTATCGCGGTCCCGAACGCACGGAACTCCAGCACCTCTTCGTCATCGGCGAACGGGCCGACGGTCAGCGACACGCCGATGACACCGAGTCCGCCCAGCGCCGCGCACTCCGCGATCATCCTCCCGAGCGCGGCACGCCGAGCCTGGTACAGGACCGATACCAGCGGCCGGGCCGACCCGATGGCGGCGGCCCCGGCGGGTGCCTGCACTGCACCCGGGCCGATGCGAATGCCGGGGCCGCTTCCGGGTGCACGGTAGACAGGCGTGCCCTCTCCCCGGTAGACGGCGAGTCCGTAGGGGCATTCCTCGTCGCCCGCGTCGCCGATGTTGTAGACCGCGGCGCCGAGCACCTGACCGACGGGCTCGAATCCGACCCGGGATATGGCGGCGAACTCGGAGACGTGCAGCGAGGACCCCCAGCTCTGGCGGGCCCGCATCTCAGCCAGCCGCTCATGCGCCGCCGATGGCAGGTCCTGCCCGGGGCTCTCGCCCATAGCTGTCCTTTGGGTAGGGTCGGCCGCTACCGGGCCACCCCGCGGTCAGGCGTCAAGGCTGAGGACCATGGTCGGGGTCTGGATGATGTGGTCCTCACGCAGCGGCCGGACCGCGGTGCCGATCGCGAAGAACTCGGTCGTGTGCGAGCCCCAGGTGTGGCTGTGCTGCCGCAA
>JASHSO010000288.1 GCA_030038715.1 Streptosporangiaceae bacterium | reverse complement strand
GGCGTTCGGCTCGCTCTTCGTCGGCGCGGCGATCTTGCACCCGCACGTCTCGGTGACGCTGAGCAGCTTCGGGGTGCTCCGGGCCACCATCGGCGCCGGACTGTACCTGACAGTCTTCGGCCTGTTTGCCATGGCCATCGGCGCGTTGATGCGACACACGGCGGGTGCTATCAGCGTCGCGGTCTGCGTCGCGTTCGTGCTGCCGATCCTGACCGGACTGCTGCCGGACACGTCGTTCTACAACCACCTCAACGCCTACCTGCCAGTGCAGGCTGGATCGCAGGTGTATCTCATTCATCCGCCAAGCCCGCAGCTGCTCAGCGCATGGGAGGGCTTTGGGATCCTGTGCATCTGGGCCGCCCTGCTTCTTGCCATCGCCGCCTACCTGCTGGACCGGCGCGACGCCTGACCTCAGGCCCGGTCGGTGACGATCGGCCTAGCAGCGAGCACCCGCTGGTGTGCCCGGTCGATGTCAGCCCGGTCGCTTGGCTCAGCCACCGTGGCGTCGCTCAGCCTGGAGATCATCGCTGCCTGGTCGAGCAGTACCTGCCATTCCTCGGCCCTGGTGGTACGTTCCATGATCTTGGCAAGCGCATCGAGCTGCCTGATCATCACCGCCGGCATCCCGGCGCCGGCCTGACGGACCTTCTCAAACGCGCGCCGGACCAGCCGCTCCCAGGTGGTCTCGGTGGTGATCACCCGCACTTCGCCGCCCGAGTCTCGGTAGACCCTCGTCGGCTGCCATCGGCCTGTGACCTTGCACAAGCTGTCTCCAATCCAGTCGATGCAGGTCAGCGCCGTGAACGTGTCGTTGACGGCGGGAGACAACGCGCGGATGCAGATCTCGACAAGCTGGTCAACGCCAAAGGAGACGTCCTGCGCAAGCGTCCGGTACGGACCGGTGATGTGCGCCCTGGCCAGCTCGCGAGCCACCCTGTCGGCTGCCTCGGCCGGCCAGACACTCGCATACGCATTGCCCTGCACGAGGAAGTGCCCGGGGCGGTACCGCAAGTGGATCACCGCGCCGACCTCGCTGGCGATGCTGACAAGCGTCTCGTGCTGGATGAACTGCAGGTATCCGCTACGCGGCGCGCCGACCACGCCCGGCTGACCGTCCATGTTGGCTATCAGCAGCGCCGCGAGCTGCGCCTCGGTGCCGACCGACTGGTCCCCTGCCTGCAGTTCGATGGCGCCCTGAAGGTCCGCGGCAATTCCCGCGATGACCTGCGGGAGCTGGATCTGGGCGGCGATGTGGTGCAGGAAGTAGATGAGCACGGCGAGGTCGGCGAGCATCAGCACCAGCGTCATCGTCACGCTGATGTGCGGCACGAAGCTGCCGTGGTCGCCCTGGCCGACCGCGCCGAGCGTCAGCACCGCGTAGACGAACGTCGCCACGAACGTGCCCAGCGTGACCTGGGTTCCCCGGTCCCGGATGAAATTGCGCAGCATGCGCGGTCCGAACTGGGTCGATGTCAGCGTCAGGGCGACGATCACGATCGAGAACACGACGCCGACAACGGTGATCACTGCGGCGGCGATGGCAGTGAGCACGGTCCTGGCCACGTCGGGCGATCCGCTGATGGCCCAGCCCGGCACCGTGAACACGCCGTCGTAGGCCGCCCTGTCCAGCGAGTAGGTGCCGACGAACAGAATCGCGGCCCCCGCCACCTCGACCGCCGGAACGAACCACAGGTTGGTGCGCAGGACCTCCCGGCGCCACTCCGACCCGCGTATCAGCCTCATGGCGAGCCTCCCGACCGCTACTGACCGCCGACCAGGCTTCCCGGCTCACCTCAGGCCCCCGATCCTACACGGGGCTAGCCGACGCAGCCCGGTCCCAGCAGCTGCTTGAGATCGGCAAGCAGCGAAGGCGACGGCTGGACCCGCAGCTTGTCGTCGAGCCTCAGCAGCTTGACCCGGTCACCGGCGAGCAGCCGCAGGTGCACCTCGGTGGGACCCGGATGGGTTCGCAGCGCCTCCTTCAGCCGATCGATGACTGGCGGGACGCACCTGCGCTCGGTCAGCGACACCACAAAAGGGCCAGTCTGCCCCGCAGTGATTTCGGGGGTGCTCACCTCCATAGCGACCAGCTTCGGTACCTCGTCGCGGCGGTCCAGCCGTCCCCGCACGACCACGATGGCGTCATCTACTACCTGGCTCATGCACTGGGCGTACGTGGCGGGAAAGAACATCACCTCGATAGCGCCTTCGGTGTCCTCCAGCGTGGCGGTCGCCCACGTGCCGCCTTGTCTGGTCACCTTCCGCTGCACGCCAGACAGGATGCCGCCGACGGTGACGGCCTGGCCGTCGGGGCGATCTGCCCGGCCGCCTCGGTCCGCTTCGTCGTCGACCGAGCCGACCAGTTCGGCCAAAGAGCAGTCGGTGGCCGCGGCCAGGACATGCTCGATGCCAAGCAGCGGGTGATCAGACACGTACAGGCCGAGCATCTCCCGTTCGAAGGCGAGCAGCGTGGCCTTCTCCCACTCCCCGTCGGGGACTGGCACGTCAAAGGTCATGTCGTCGTCGCTGTCGGCACCGAATAGCGAGTCTTGACCGATGGCCTCGTTGCGCTTGACATCGATGATCGCGTCCACCGCCTGCTCGTGTATCAGCATCAGGCCACGCCGGGGGGTACCGAACGAGTCGAACGCGCCGGCCTTGATCAAGGACTCGATCACCCGCTTGTTGCACACGTTGACCGGCACCTTGCGCAGGAAGTCGGAGAAGCTGGTGAAGGCGCCCTTGGACTGGCGGGCAGCCACGATGGACTCCACGACAGAGGTGCCCACGTTGCGCACCGCAGCGAGGCCGAACCTGATGTCGGTGCCAACCGGCGTGAATACCGCGGCCGAGGCATTGACGTCCGGCGGCAGCACCTTGATGCCCATCCTTCGGCACTCATTCAGGTACAGCGCCGACTTGTCCTTATCGCCAGCCACCGAAGTCAGCAGGCCCGCCATGAATTCGGCCGGGTAGTTCGCCTTGAGGTAGGCCGTCCAGTAGGCGACCAGCGCGTAGCCAGCCGCGTGCGCCTTGTTGAAGGCGTAGCCGGAGAACGGGACCATCACATCCCAGATGGTCTTGATGGCATGCTCGGAGTAGCCATTGGCCCGCATCCCTGCGGCGAAGGGCTCGTACTCGGCGTCCAGGACCTCCTTCTTCTTCTTGCCCATGGCTCGGCGCAGCAGGTCGGCCTTGCCAGGCGAGTAGCCAGCTAGCCGCTGCGCGGCATACATCACGTCTTCCTGGTACACCAGCAAGCCATAGCTCTCACCCAGGATGTCCTCCAGGGCTGCTGCCAGCTCAGGATGAATGGGAGTGACCGGGGCGCGGCCGGTCTTGCGGTCGGCGTACACCGGGGCGCTGGCCATCGGGCCCGGCCGATACAGCGCGTTCACCGCGGAGATGTCGCCGAACTTGTCCGCCCGCATCGCCCGCAGCAGGGCTCGCATCGGGCCGCCTTCGAGCTGGAACACCCCGAGCGTGTCACCGCGGGCTAGCAACTCGTAGGTGGGCTTGTCGTCCAAGGGCAGGCGGTCCAGGTCGACCTCAAGCCCACGGTTGGCCTTAATCCCGGCCACAGCGTCCTCGAGGATCGTCAGGTTGCGCAGCCCGAGGAAGTCCATCTTGAGCAGGCCGATGTCCTCGCAGGCCGGGTAGTCGAACTGGGTGATGATGGCCCCGTCGGCTTCCCGCCGCCACACCGGGATGTGATCCATCAGCGGCTCGCTGCTCATGATTACGCCGGCGGCGTGCACACCCGGCTGGCGGATCAGCCCTTCCAGACCGCGTGCAGTGTCGATCACCTGCTGCACCTCCGGCTCGGCCTGGTACATGGCCCGGAGCTCGGCTGCCTCGCCATAGCGCGGGTGATCGGGCTCGAAGATGCCCGCCAGCGGGATGTCCTTGCCCAGCACCGCAGGCGGGAAGGCCTTCGTGATCCGGTCGCCCAGCGCATAGGGGAAGCCCAGCACGCGCGCCGCATCCTTGACCGCCGCCTTGGCCTTGATGGTGCCGTAGGTGATGATCTGTGCCACCCGGTCGTCGCCGTACTTCTCTGTGACGTACCGGATCACGTCACCGCGCCTGCGCTCGTCGAAGTCGATGTCGATGTCCGGCATCGAAACGCGCTCCGGGTTGAGGAATCGCTCGAACACGAGGCCATGGAAGATCGGGTCCAGGTCAGTGATGCCGAGGGCGTATGACACGATCGAGCCGCCCGCAGAGCCGCGGCACGGGCCAACCCGGATGCCGTTCCGCTTGGCCCACATGATGAAGTCGGCAACGACCAGGAAGTACGAGCAGAACCCCATCGTCTCGATGACGCCCATCTCATACTCGGCCTGCCGCCGCCGCTGCTCGTCATAGCCGTGCGGGTAGCGCCAGTCCATGCCGCGCCAGACTTCCTTGCGCAGCCAGCTCTGCTCCGTCTCGCCGTCGGGCAGCGGGAAGACCGGCATCAGGTTGGACTTGGTGAACGTCGCACTGGCCCGCTCGGCTATCAGCAGCGTGTTGTCGCAGCCGGACTGCCAGTCCTCGTCCTGACGAAGCGCACGCATTTCCTGCGGGCTCTTCAGATAGAAGCTCGTCCCTTCGAACTGGAGCCTCTCGGGATCTGCCAGGTTCGTGCCGGTCTGCACGGCGAGCAGGACCTCGTGTGCGGCGGCGTCCGACTCGCGGGTGTAGTGCGAGTCGTTCGTGACCAGGTATGGCAGGCCCAGTTCGGTCGCGATGCTCCGCAGTCCGTCTGCAACCCGGCGCTGGATCTCCAGGCCGTGCTCCATCAGCTCGACGTAGTAGTTCCCGGCGCCGAAGATGTCGCGGAAGTCAGCCGCGGCGGCGAGCGCCTGCTCGTACTGCCCGAGCCGCAGCCTCGTCGGTACCTCGCCGCTCGGGCACCCAGTAGTGGCGATGAGGCCCTTAGCGTGCCGGGCCAGGAGTTCCCGGTCCATCCTTGGCCTGCGGAAATAGCCTTCCAGCGAGGCCAGCGACGAGAGCGTGAACAGGTTATGCATGCCCTCGGTCGTCTCAGCCAGCAGCGTCATGTGCGTGTAGGCGCCGCCACCCGACACGTCGTCGTCTTTCTGCGCAGGCGTGCCCCAGCGAACCGGCTGCTTGTGCCCGCGGTGCTCAGGCGCAACATAGGCCTCAGTGCCGATGATCGGCTTGATGCCAGCCGCGTTCGCCTTAGACCAGAAGTCGTAGGCGCCGTACACGTTGCCGTGGTCGGTTATCGCGATTGCCGGCATCGCGGAGCGCTCGCACTCGCCGAACAGGTCCTTGAGCCTCGCGGCACCGTCCAGCATCGAATACTCGGTGTGGACATGCAGATGCACGAACGAGTCCACGAAGCACCTCCCGCAGGGCATGGTCCCACGACCCCGGCTGCAGGTCGAACGGACACGCGGTCTGTCAGGCGACCGCAGCCACGTCCCGCTCCCTGGCGATCCTGGCGTTGGCGAAGCAAGCCCAGATCGCCAAGTCGAGGTTGAGCCTGTCGCCCAGTCCAACCGGGACGATGGTGGCAGAAGTGATGTCAGCGTCGTGGCAGACGGTGAGATCGGCGGTGCCGACTTCTAGCTGCGGGCTCTTCGGGAGGATCGCACCGTCCGGCCGGGTGAACGTGAACCCGCCGGTCCCGTCCGTGGCAATGACATAGCCATGGGCGTGCACGATGACGTGGTGGGCCTCACACACCAAGATCAAGTTACGGAGCCGCGTCTTGCCACCCTTGGCCCAGTGGCGGATGTGGTGGATGTCGGTCCGCCGGGAATTGCAGCCGGGGAACTGGCACCGGTACCGGTCCCGTTCACGGACAGCGCGGCGCAGCGCCGGCGATGGCCGCCGATGCCGCCTGCCCACGTCCAACACGTTCCCTCGATGGTCATGCAGCATCCAGCTGACCGCCGCGTTGCACGCCAGCCGCTGCGCAGTCGCCGGGCTGATCGCTGGACCATCCTCCAGATGGCAGCGCCGGGGATCCGCCGGATGCCCCACAGGCCGCGACGCTGCGGTGTCCTCGGTATCCGGCCCTGAGGTCAGCGCCTCAGGCCCGACGTGCACTATGACGTGGTAGATGTCCGGGTTAGCGGCACCAGCGACCTTCTCGACCAGGAAGGCGCTGGCTACGTCCACCAACGCGTCGGCCAGGCTCGGCGATGCGCCGCTGACGTCGACTGGGACAGTGGCATCGGCGTGCCGGTGCGGATGCTCAAGGTCCCCGCACGCCGCGCGCAAGGCACGGAGCAGCACGGCGCCATCACTGGGTGGCAGCCGCACGCTCATCGACAGCGACCCGTCCTCCTCGACCCGCCACGTCAGTTTCCGACCGTCAACCGACTGCTTGTCGTCCACACTCGAGACCCGTCTGTGCGCGGCGACGAACCTGTCCAGCTGGCCCGCCGTCATGGGCCCGGCAAGCTCGGCCAAGTGCGCGTCGGTTTCCTCGGTGGCGATCCGGGTCAGCGCCCGCACCTTGGCATAGGACATTCGCCCTGCAGTGAACTCCCCGCGGATCACCGGCAACTCGCGCAATGCTCGCGCCACGCGGACGTGTTCGCGGGCCGTTCCCGGCGCCATCTGGCACTTCCACGCCAGCCACGCCGAGCATGACGGCAGGTCCCACGACGCCCAGCCCTGGCGCGCGTCGAAGTCCGCCACAAGGAGCAGGAACCGGCATGTCGCCGCTGCCAGGTGTCCGGCTAGCTCGCATATCTGCGCCTCCAGGCGCTCCAGCGGCACGTCTGCCGTCGTGGCCGCTTGGCTCGCGACTGTGTCGCTCGTAACCGGTGCTAGTGATTCGATCATGTGTTTGATAGTAGGCGCGGGTACTGACATTCGTTGGGCCGCCGCCGAGTAGCACGTTCCCGCGGGAACGTGCGCGGTTCAGGATTCGGCCGTGAGCAGGTCGATCGCGTGTACCAGATCCGCCGGATACTGGCTGGTGAAGTCCAGCCGCCGGCCACCGGCCGGGTGGGCGAAGCTCAGCCCGACGGCATGCAGCCATTGCCTAGTAAGGCCCAGCCGTGCAGCTAGCACCGGGTCGGCGCCGTACAGCCGGTCGCCCACGCAGGGATGCCTGACCGCTGCCATATGGACGCGGATCTGGTGGGTACGGCCGGTTTCCAGCCGCGCCTCTAGCAGGCTCGCAGCCCGGAACGCCTCCAGGGTGTCGTAGTGCGTAACCGACGGCCGCCCGCCCGCGACGATAGCGAACCTCCCATCACCCGAGGGATGCCGCCCAATCGGCGCGTCGACGGTACCGCGCAGCGGGTCGGGATGGCCCTGCACCAGCGCGTGGTAGCGCTTGTCCACTGCGCGATCCCTGAAGGCCTGCTTCAGCGCGCTGTATGCCGACTCACTTTTGGCCACGACCATGAGGCCAGTAGTGCCGGCATCCAGCCTGTGCACGATGCCCTGCCGTTCAGCCGCGCCGCTGGTGGCCAGCGAGTGACCCGCTGCCAGCAGGCCCTGCAGCACTGTAGGCCCAGTCCAACCCGGACTCGGGTGTGCTGCCACCCCGACAGGCTTGTCCACCACGATGATGTCGGAGTCCTCGAATAGAACGCGCAGCCCCGGCACGGGTTCCGGCCGGGTGACCGGGGCAGGCGGCGGCAGCATGACGTCAAGCCACTCACCCGCTGGCACCCGGTCCGATTTCGCTGCCGGACGGCCGCGGACCAGGACGGCTCCGTTCCCTATCAATTCAGCAGCCTGAGCGCGGGACAAGCCGAACATGCGTGCGAGGGCGGCATCGAGGCGCTCTCCATCCAGACCGTCTGGCACCGGCACTCGGCGGGCGCCGGGAGAGGTCATCGGCGCTCGCGCAGGCCGTCCAGCCCGATTCCGAGGACCGAGAGCAGTACGGCGAGTATGCCGCCACAGACGATGGCGGAGTCGGCCAGGTTGAACACCGGCCAGTGCGGCACCTGGATCCAGTCAACGACCCAGCCACGGAATGGTCCTGGGGACCGGAAGATCCGATCGGTCAGGTTGCCCGTCGCACCGCCGAGCAGCAGGCCGAGCGTGATAGCCCAAGGCAGGCTGCGGATCCGCCGCGAAGTGCGCAAGATCACCACGATCACGCCGATCGCGATGGCGGAGTAGACAACGGTCAGCGACGTGCCGATGCTGAAGGCCGCTCCGGGGTTGCGGGAGACCCGCAAGGTGAGGAAGCCGCCGAGCAGCCTTATTGGCGTCCGATCTGAAAGCGTCGCGACGACGGTGACCTTTGTCACGATGTCCAGGGCCAAGACGAATAGCGCGACCCCGAGCAGCCATCCGAGGCGTCGACGCTGACCAGGCTGGCCGGGCTGGGCCGACTGCCCGGCGTCGGCTTGCTCGATGGTCTCGGCTGGCTGGCTGGAGTCGGACTGCTGGCCAGCCTCAGCATGCCCAGTCAGTGGCGTTCTTCGCGCTGCTTGCATGTCACGCACAGGGTAGCCCGCGGAAACGCTTGCAGCCTAGCCTTGCCGATCGCCTGGCCACATGACTCGCACGTACCGTAGGTGCCGGCATCGATGCGGGCAATGGCTCGCTCGCTCTGCGCCAGCAGCTCGCGAGCGTTGTGGGTCAGCGCCAGCTCGTGCTCGCGCTCGAACGTCTTCGCGCCGACGTCGGCCTGGTCATCTCCAGCGTCGCCGACCGCGTCACTGAGCCGACTCGCGATATCGGACTCGGCGCGGTCGATGTCGGTGCGCAGCGCCGTAGCCTCCGCCTCCAGCTGGCCACGCACCTTTGCGATCTCGGCCTCCGTCCACCGCCGCTCGCCCGCCCGAACCGGAAGGGCGGCGGCGCCAGAGTGCGCCGTCGCGGTCATGTCTCCGCCTCCCTCGGGGCCCGAGGCCGTCGATCTTCAAAGCAAACGGTCACCGGAGGATAAGTGGTCGTTGGCCGAAATCGCAAACATACCCGCTCGCGAGCTCCGCGAACGCGGCCCGGGCAGCTCCCCGGCTGTTCAGGAGGTGTCGGCTATCCTGATCCCCACCATGGCGCGCGCGTTTCCTGAATTGCCAGCCAGCGTGAATTTCCCCGCGGTCGAGCATGAGGTGCTGCGCCGCTGGCGGGCTGGCAAGGTTTTCGAGCGCTCGCTTGCCCAGACGGCAAATGGCCCGCCCTGGATCTGCTACGAAGGTCCGCCCACGGCTAACGGCATGCCTGGTGTGCATCACATCGAGGCCCGGGTGCTCAAGGACGCCTTTCCGCGCTTCAAGACGATGCAGGGATTTCACGTCCCCCGGCGGGCCGGCTGGGACTGCCATGGACTGCCGGTCGAGGTCGCCGTCGAGCAAGAACTGGGATTTACCTCGAAGCGTGATATCGAGTCATATGGCATCGCCGCCTTCAATGCCCGGTGCCGTGAGTCTGTGCTGCGCCATGTCGATGCCTTTGCCGAGTTCACCGAGCGGATGGGGTACTGGACCGACCTGTCTCAGGCGTACCAGACGATGGACCCCAGTTACGTGGAGTCGGTGTGGTGGTCGCTGAAGGAGATCTTCGCCAAGGGCTTGCTGGTCAGGGACTTGCGCATCAGCCCCTACTGCCCGCGGTGCGGCACGCCGCTGTCGGATCACGAGATGGGCCAGCCCGACGTCTACCAGACGGTCACTGACCCTTCGGTGATCGTGCGGTTCCCGGTGCGCGGCCTCCCGAAGGGCGCGCCGCCGCAACTGGCCGGAGCCGACCTGCTGGTCTGGACCACGACCCCATGGACGCTGGTTTCCAACACGGCAGTGGCGGTGCATCCAGACGAGGTTTACGCAATAGCCCGCCGATCTGGCGTCGGTGACCGGGTCGTCGTGGCGGACGCGCTGTTCGCCAGGGTGCTCGGTGAAGGCTGGCACATCACCGAGCGGCTGCGGGGATCGGACCTGGCCGGCGCCACCTACGAGCCGCCATTCAACCTGATCCGGGTGGAAAACGCGCACCGCGTGGTGACGGGGACCTTCGTCACGACGCAGGACGGGACTGGGCTGGTGCACCTGGCTCCCGCCTTCGGCCCCGACGACATGGCCGCAGGGCGAGCCCACGGGCTGCCAGTTGTCAACCCGGTCATGCCGGACGGCAGGTTCGAGCAGCACGTCCCGATGGTCGGCGGAATGTTCTTCAAGGCTGCCGACGAGATCCTCACCAGCGACCTGTCCGACCGCGGCCTAGTGTTCAGCTCGCACCCGCATGAGCACAGCTATCCGCACTGCTACCGGTGCGGCACGCTGCTGCTGTATTACGCGCTGCCGTCTTGGTTCATCCGTACCACCGTGATCAAGGACACGCTGCTCGCCGAGAACGAGAAGACGAACTGGCAGCCGCCGGCGGTCAAGGAAGGCAGGTATGGCGACTGGCTCAGGAACAACGTGGACTGGGCGCTGTCCCGCACTCGCTACTGGGGCACGCCTCTGCCGATATGGCTGTGCCCGGCTGGGCACCCGACCTGCGTGGGCTCCCGGGCCGAACTGACCGCGCTGTCGGGCACCGACGTCTCGGGAGTCGACCCACACCGGCCGTTTGTGGACGACATCGCGATCAGCTGCCCCGAGTGCGGCGTCACGGCCCATCGCGTGCCGGAGGTGGTGGACGTCTGGTATGACTCAGGGGCGATGCCATTCGCGCAGTTCGGCGCGCCGCTGCACAACAACGGTGAATTCCGCGCCAGCTTTCCCGCGCAGTTCATCTGCGAGGCTATCGATCAGACGCGAGGTTGGTTCTATTCGCTGATGGCAGTCAGCACGCTGGTCTTCGGCAGGTCGGCGTACGAGAACGTGGCCTGCATGGGCCACATCGTCGATGAGCGCGGCCGGAAGATGAGCAAGCATCTCGGGAACGTGCTGGCTCCGATGCCGCTGATGGAGGCGCACGGCGCGGACTGTGTCCGATGGTTCTTCGCCGTCTCCGGTTCGCCATGGGGGACCAGGAGAATCGTGCCGAGCGTACTCGAGGAGATCGTCCGCAAGGTGCTGATCACCTATTGGAACACCGTCTCCTTCTTCATCTTGTACGCCAACGCAGCCGCCGCCGAGGAACGCGGCCAGCAGGCAGGTCCGGCACCGGAGCCGGTGCCGACCCGCGAGGACCGGCCGCTGCTTGACCGGTGGCTGCTCAGTGAGCTGCACATGCTGGTGCGCGATGTCACTGCGGCGATGGAGGCATTTGATCCGCCGACGGCTGGGCGTCAGATCGCGGGCTTCATCGACGAGTTGTCGAACTGGTACGTGCGCAGGTCCCGCCGCAGGTTCTGGAATGGCCCCAGCACGGCGGAAGGCGCTTCGGCGTTCGACACGCTGGAGCAGGTGCTGGAGACCCTCACCAGGTTGATGGCCCCCATAACGCCATTCGTCACCGACTTCGTCTGGTCTGTGCTGCGGGCGGCGGGCCAGCCCGACTCGGTGCACCTGGCGTCCTGGCCGGTAGCCGACCCGACGCAGATCGAGGAGGACCTGGCCGGGCAGATGGCGTTGGCCAGGCGCCTGGTGGAGCTTGGCCGATCTGCCCGAGCCAGCGCCGTAGTCAAGGTCCGGCAGCCTCTCTCCCTCGCCTTGGTCAGCGCTCACGGCTTTGCCGACCTGCCGGCGGAGCTTGTGGCTCAGGTAGCCGAGGAGCTGAACGTCCGGGCATTGCTGCCGCTCGATGGCTCGGGTGGCGAGCCGTTGACCTATTCGGCCAAGGCCAATTTCCGCTCGCTGGGCAAGCGGTTTGGCGGTCGTACCCAGCACGTTGCGGCGGCGATCGCGGCAGCCGATCCGGGGGCCCTGGCTGCTGACCTGGAGTCGCTGGGCGCGACGAAGGTCGACGTCGACGGGCAGTCAGTGGATGTCATGGCAGAGGACGTCATCGTGACTCGGACCCCGCGACCCGGCTGGGCCGTCGCAACTGA
>JASHSO010000287.1 GCA_030038715.1 Streptosporangiaceae bacterium | reverse complement strand
TCCCAGCTCATCACGATCAGCTCGGGACGCACGACCAGCTCGTAGCTGCCGCGGACTTCTGTTCCCCACTCCATCGTCGCAGCGAACCGCCCGTCCCGGATGGTGACCGGTGCCTCAAGCCACCGCGAGTAGAGGCGCTCGTCGGTGAGGGCATCGAACGTGGTGTCCACGTCCGGCGAGACGTCGACGGCGGCCGTCACCGCCCTCTTAGTCGTGGTCAAGGCCAAGTGGCGCTCCGGCAGTGTGGCCGGGGTCCACTTTGTCGCCGACTCGATTGCGCTGTGCAAGCCGACCAGCGCATCCTGGCGTGCGCGGTAGCGCCGCGATGTCCCGACCCGAGTCAGGTCGACCAGGCCAGCCTCCCGGAGCACCGCCAGGTGGCCGGAAATCGTCGCCGGTGTCAGCGGGAAGGCCGCCGCGATATCGCCGGCCGCGAGGTCGCGTTCCCAGATCAGCGCGAGGATCTCGCGGCGCGCCGAGGCGCGCAGGGCTCGCAGCACCGCATCCAGATCTGCCATAGCGCTTGCCCAACATTTGGCTCGTCAATATATTTCGGCCAATACCTAATTAGCTGCTTACCGAAGGAGGTTCCGATGTCCAAGTATGTCCTCGCTTACTATGGCGGGTCCATGCCGGAAGACCCCGCTGAGCAAGAGCGGGCCATGACAGCGTGGATGAACTGGTTCGGTGGGCTTGGCGACTCGGTCGTGGACGCGGGCGCCCCGTTCGCCGTTTCGTCGGCCATCGCCAGCGATCGCGGCATAAGCCAGCCCGGAAGCGGCGGCCTGACCGGGTACTCCATCATTTCAGCGGACTCTCTTGACGAGGCGTGCACGAAGGCGCGTGGCTGCCCCGTCCTGGACGCTGGTGGCACCATGGACGTGTACGAATCGGCGCCGATCGGCTGAGCCGGGCCGCTCAGCTAGCGCCGCCCGGGCCGACGCCGGTCAGCTTGCAGCCCAGGGTTGCAGCTTGTCCGGGTTGCGTACGGCCCAGATGTTCTGGATCCGGTCGCGTGCGATGCCGAACGCGAACACCGTCACGATGACTCCGTCTTGCTGCGCCACCAGGCCGGGCTGCCCGTTGACTGTGCGCTCCAGGATCCTGACGCTGCCCGATACCTGGCCGGCCAGGTCAACGATGTAGCGCGCGATCTGTTCGCCGCCTTCGATCGGCTGCAGAGCGGCGCTAACCAGACCACCACCGTCGGCCACCACGATGGCCCCGGGGTCGAGCAGGCCGACGAGAGCGTTGATGTCCTTGGCTTCCCATGCTCGCTTGAAGCTCCTGACGATGCTCGCCTGCTGTGCCGTGGGGGACTCGGGGGGCTGCGCGTCGCGGATCCGCCGACGGGCTGTGGAGGCCAGCTGGCGGCAAGCGTCGGAGGTGCGGCCGGTGACTTCGGCCACCTCGGCGAAGGAGTAGCCGAAAACGTCGTGCAGGATGAAGGCGACGCGCTGCGCGCCGGTCAGCGACTCGAGAACGACGAGGAAGGCCATGCTGACCGACTCATCGAGGGTGACCCGATCCGCTGGGTCAGCCGTTATGCCGCCAGGTCGCACGCCCAGCCACTCCCCGGGGTCGGGCAACGGCTCTGGGAGCCACTCGCCCACGTAGCGCTCCCGCCGCGCCCGTGCAGAGCCGAGCAGGTCCAGGCAGATACGGCTCGCGACCGTGGTCAGCCAGGCGCCAGGGGACTGGATGGCGTCCTGCTGCTGTCGGGACATGGAGTACCAGCGGGCGTAGGTTTCTTGCACGGCATCCTCGGCCTCGGCTAGGGAGCCCAGCAGCCGGTAAGCAAGATTGATCAGCTGACGCCGCTCACCCATGATTGCGCTCAGGCCCGGGTCTGGCCGGCCGTGTCCTGCCGCCGATCGGCTGCTCATGGTGCCGCCCTTCATGGGTCGCTTCTACCCGCTGATTCGACGAGACAGATAACCCGGATGTGACGCGGGCGTTCCGCCTCACACTCCAGGGCCCTGCGCCGTCGTACTTAGTGCGGCGAAGACGCGTCCTGCGGGCCTCCGGCTCACACCCGTGACCCGCAAGAACGGCAAGGAGATGACTATGGAAGCCCGTGTCGTTTACCTCGCCAGCCCGCTGGCCATGAAGCTCATCAAGCACATCAACTCCGCGGGAGCCGTTCTGCGCGACTCGGCCCTGCCCCCGGCGATACAGGAGCTGGTGAAGCTCCGCGCCAGCCAGATCAACGGATGCGGCTTCTGCACCGACATGCACATCAAGGATGCTCTGCACGCTGGGGAAAGCCAGCAGCGCTTGAACCTGGTCGCGGTATGGCGAGAGGCGAAGGTCTTCACCGAGGCCGAGCGGGCCGCGCTTGAACTTGCCGAGCAAGGCACCCGCATCGCTGACGCCGCTGGCGGTGTGACCGACGACGCCTGGGCGAACGCGGCCAAGTACTACGACGACGACCAGCTCATCGCGCTAGTGGCGGTCATCGCCCTCATCAACGCCTACAACCGGATGAACGTCATCGTCCGGCAGCCCGCCGGGGACTACCAGCCAGGCCAGTTCGGATAACGGCGTCACGCAGCGGCCGGCCGCATGACTGGCCGGTGCGGCGATGCTCGAGCCCTCAATCGAAGCAGCTGAGCAGCCCGGCTTCGGTGGCGCGACGCAGCTATCCGCGCTTGAGCGAGATGGCGAGTCCCGGACTGACGAGCGAGGCCAGGTACCTCGGCCAGGCCATGGCTCCGTGGCAACGGAAGTTGATGACCTCGCCGTCCCTGGCGCCGAAGCGCCGTTCCCGGCTCGCATACCGGCCAGCGGATATCTGGAGCGTGTGATCTCCGGGCTCAAGCGGGACTTCAAAGGTCTCGCCATATTCGAGCGAACCAGCTCTGTTGCCGTCGACCGAGACCTCGAACAGACCGCGTCGAAGTTCAAGGCCGAAACCTTGTCGGTCTAACATGAGCGTTGCTGACACTGGTGTCCGCCTCTCCTTGGGGAGTGCCTGCGACGTCCAGCCGAGAAGCCGCGGCCAACAGTGCCTAAGCGTCCGGCAACTCTACAGCCAGCAGTTCCTGGCGAACATCAGCCAGCCGCCGCGCGTCCCACTCGATCTCGGGGTCGGGCTCCAGGAGTGAGAGCACCATGCTGCCGAGTCCCACGGCCGGGAGCGACCAGTCGTCGGGGTTGGCCGCACCGAATGGCCTGGCGGTGGTCCGCTCCGACGCTAGCTCTGGCATCGACATGGCCATGATCACCAGGCCGCGCATAGCGGCGTCCAGCAGCACTGCCATGCTCGCGAAGGTCGTTCGAATTTCGGGCCGCAGCCGATAGCCGAGCAGGCCCAGCGCGTACTCCCAAGCCCGCGCGACTCTCGCGACATGGGCCCGCTCCGAGTCGGCCAGCCCGGATCGCACCTGGTCGCGAAGCTCGTCATCTTCCAGGCTCATGAGGGTCGCATGCAATCCGATGTAGGTCCGCCATTGCGGCGACGCGCAGAGGGCCTGGAAGTCAAGCAGTGCCAGCTGGCGTACTAGCTCCACCACGAGGCCATGTCGGAGCTCAGGGGTCGCAAGCCAATCGAGATGACCGACTACGACGTGCCGAATCGTCTGGGTCTCGGCAGTGACGATCGACGGCGTAGCCGTCTTGGCTAGCTGTCTCACTACATCGCTGAAGAACAGGTCCTTGTACGGCCAGCGCCGGTATGCGGAGCTGCGCGAGACGTCTGCTATGCGGATAACGTCCTCGAAGCTGATGTGCTCCAGGCTGACCGACAGTCCCGCGCGATTCACCATGACTATGGCGGCTGCGAGCATCCGCTGCTCGGTCTCTTCTTCCGGGAGCCGCCGACGTCGGCGGGCTAGGCCAGCCGAGGCCTGCGGGGCGAAGTCCATCCGGGCCCTCCGGCAAGCAGTGTCTCAGATTGAGACTCTGTATTTCAAGATTTGTATTGCAGTCACTAAATGGCGGCCGGGCCGGCATAAGCCCGGTCATGCGGCTCCAGTGCGGAACACCGGCCATCCCACCTCGGTCCGCCAGGCCAGCCTGAATTGCCGAAAGCGCGACATTGACGATGAAGAAATCCAGGACGATCACGAAGGTCCCGCACATGAGAACCGGCAGCGGCCCACAACGCCATCGGGTCGGGAGCAAGCTGGCGGGTACTGCCTGGGCAAGTTCGATGTCGGTCATGACCCGACCATCGAGCCTCCCGTTACGGGAAAGTCAATTATCGGGTCAGTGCGCTGTCGGCAGCTCCCGCATAGAGCTCGGCAGCTCGCCAGCAATACCAGGCAACCACTGACCGGTACGGCCGGTACGGGTCACCGAGCGGCCGCAGTTCCCGGGCCGTCGGCATGGGCACGTTCCACGCAAGTCCGTAGCCGCGGCGGACGCCCAGGTCGCCGATCGGCCACACGTCGAGGCGGCGAAGCTGGAACATGAGGAACATCTCGGCCGTCCACGGGCCGATGCCACGAACCGCGGAAAGGCGGGCGGTGATCTCCTCGTCGCTCTGCCTGGACAAGGCCCGTGGCGACAGGGTGACGC
>JASHSO010000286.1 GCA_030038715.1 Streptosporangiaceae bacterium | reverse complement strand
TACAGCGGCGTGGCTGCGGTCGCCGGGATCGACCTCGAGATCGCCCCGGGCGAGGTGTTCGCATTGCTTGGCCCGAATGGCGCCGGCAAGACGACGACCGTGGAGATCCTGGAGGGCTACCGCGACCGCGACAAGGGCGACGTCAGCGTGCTCGGCACTGACCCGCAACGGGCCGGACGGTCCTGGCGGGCCAGGATCGGCATCGTGCTGCAGCTTGCGGCGGATGCGCCGGAACTGACAGTAGCGGAGATGGTCGCGCACTTCGCCGGGTTCTACCCGCGGCCACGTCGCCCGGCTGAGGTCATCGACCTGGTGGGACTCACCGACAAGGCGCATTCGCGCATCCACTCCCTGTCTGGCGGCCAGCAACGCCGGCTCGACGTCGCGCTGGGTCTCATCGGCAGTCCCGAGCTGCTGTTCCTAGACGAGCCGACGACGGGATTCGATCCGCAAGCCAGGCGCTCGTTCTGGGAGGTGATCCGCGCACTGTCGGGCGGCGGGGTCACAGTGCTGCTGACCACTCATTACCTGGATGAGGCGGCAGCGCTGGCAGACCGGGTCGCAGTGATCAGAGCCGGCGTGATCGTGGCCGAGGGCAGCCCGGCCGAGCTTGGCGGCCGCGCCACGGCGCTGGCAACAGTGCGCTGGCACGACGGCGACGACCGACGATGCGAGCCAACGGGGGAGCCGACCCGCCTCGTCGCCGAACTCTCGGCCCGCTATGGCGGCGAGGTCCCGGGCCTGACCGTGACCCGTCCGTCCCTGGAGGATGTCTACCTGGAATTGATCGGAGGCCCGCAGTGACCACCAGCGCGAGTGCGGAAGTGTCTGGCCGGGCTGTCACGTCGCAGGCTCAGCTCCCCGGCGTATGGCGGGTCAGCCTGTCCCGAGGCACGGTCGAGCTGAAGTCGTTCTTCCGCGAACGCCAGTCCATGGTCTTCGTCTTCGCCATGCCGGCCGTCATGCTCGTGCTGCTCGGAGCGATCTTCAGTGGGGAGCACATCGGCCACGGGGTAACGATCGGCGACCTGTACGTGGCCGGGCTGATCGGCGGCGGTGTGATGGCGACCAGCTACCAGAACCTCGGCATGTCGATTGCGCTTAAGCGCGAGCGGTTCACCCTGAAGCGCCTGCGCGGCACACCCATGCCGGCGGCCGCGTACTTTGGCGGGAAGATCATCCAGGTCCTGATAGCCGCGGTCGCCGAAGTCGCGGTGCTGTTGGTGGTCGGCGTCGTGTTCTACCACTTGCGGCTGCCGACATCGGCTGCGGCGTGGTGGACGTTCGCCTGGGTGTTCGTGCTCGGCGCGGCCGCGTGCTCGCTGCTGGGCATCGCGGCAAGCAGCCTGCCACGCTCGGCGGCGCGCAATGGGGTGGCCGTGATCACCCTGCCGTTCATAGCACTGCAGTTCATCTCGGGCGTCTATGTGCCGTTCACGCTGGTGCCGCCGTGGCTGCGAGACGTCGCATCGGTGTTCCCGCTGGAATGGATGTGCCGCGGCATGCGCTCGGTATTCATTCCGCAGGCGGTGGCCCTGGAGCCCACTCATTCCTGGCAGCACGGCCTGACCGCGCTGGTGCTGCTGGCCTGGGTCGGCGCAGGATTGGTGCTATGCCTGACCACGTTCCGCTGGCGGACCAGGGGCGACAGTTGACCGTCCAGGGCGCGCCGCCTCCCGGGCCGGATCGGCAGCACGCCTGGGAGACCGGCAACCCGCGCTGGGATGTCTTCTACGTGCTCGTGTTCGTCGCCGTCCTGGTCATCGTGCTAACCGCCACGCCAGGCTCGCGGCTGGTGGCTGGCGTCGCGATGGCGGCGCTCGTCCCGTGGTACCTGCTCGTCGGCAGGCCACTGTGGACCGGCGGACGGGCGGGCCCGGTGCGAGCGACGATCTACGTCATCGGTCTGTTCGCGCTGTTCGGCGCCGCCCAGAGCCAGAACCCTGAGGCGTGGTTCCTCGCCTTCGCGATCGCCCCGCAGTTCTTCAGCTTCCTGGACAACCGGCTGGCCATAACGCTCGGAGTCGCGCTGAACTTCCTCGCCGCCGGTCTGCTGGTGACCCGGTATCCCACGGCCAGCACGGCCGCCACGGCGTTCGGCATCGCGGCGGCCGGCGGCGGCTTCTCGATCTTCTATGGCGCCTGGGTATCCAAGATCATCGAGCAGAGCGCCGAGCGTGCCGAGATGATCGAGGCGCTCGAGGCCACCAGGACTGAGCTAGCGGCCGCACAGCACGAGGCGGGTCGGCTGGCCGAGCGGCAGCGGCTGGCCGCCGATATCCATGACACGCTGGCGCAGGGCTTCACCAGCATCCTCATGCTGATCCAGGCGGCCCAGGCTGACCTGGGTGGCGGGGACACTCGGGCACGTCGCCATCTCGACCTCGCTTGCCGAACCGCCACGGAGAACCTGGCCGAGGCGCGTGCGCTGGTCGCCGACCTCGCGCCCGCCCAGCTCGACGGCGCCACGCTGCCTGACGCGCTGCGCAGGCTGACGCAGACCCCGGGCGTCGATGCTAGCTTCGGCCTGTGCGGGAACCCGCGCCCGATGCCGATGGCCACCGAGGTCGTGCTGCTGCGGGTGTGCCAGGAGGCACTCGCCAACGTGCGCCAGCACGCCCGTGCGGACCGGGCGGTCGTGCGGCTCGACTACGGTGCGGACGCAGTCCAGCTCGAGGTCAGCGATGACGGCACGGGATTCGACCCGAACAGCGCCAACGGCGGGTACGGACTGCGCGGAATGCGGGCCCGAGTCAGCGAGGCGGGCGGCTTGCTGACGGTGCGCAGCTCGCCGGGCGCCGGCACTATGGTCAGCGCGACGGTACCGGGGTGAGCATCATCCGCGTGGTGCTGGCAGACGACCACCCCGTCGTGCGGGAGGGCCTGCGCGGGATGCTGGCCGCCGAGCCGGACATCGAGGTGGTCGGCGAGGCCGCGTCGGGTCCCGAGGCGGTGACACTCGTCGGCCGAATGCATCCGGACGTGGTCCTGATGGACCTGCGCATGCCGGGCGGCGACGGCGTGGCGGCTATCCGGCACCTGGCTGGCACCACCGTCGTCGTCCT
>JASHSO010000285.1 GCA_030038715.1 Streptosporangiaceae bacterium | reverse complement strand
TGCCGCTTGAACTCGACCGGGTCCACCACGACCACGTTCTTCGCGCCGGCGAACCTGGCGCCCTGCACGGCGTTGCTGCCGACGCCGCCCGCGCCGAAGATGACCACGGTGTCGCCGGCCCGGACCCCGGCCGCGTGCACGGCCGAGCCCCAGCCGGTCGGGACGCCGCAGCCGACCAGGCAGGCGATCTCCCACGGGATGTCGTCGGCGATCGGCACGCAGGCCCACTCCGACACGACGGCGTACTGCGAGAACGTGCCGAGCGTGCAGAAGCCGCCGAGGTCCTCCTCGCCTAGGTGGAACCGGAAGGTGCCGTCGAGGAACATGCCGGTGCCCGCGTTGAGCCCCTTCACGCACATGTTCTGATGGCCGGTCGAGCACGGCCGGCAGGCGCCGCAGGCCGGGATGTAGGAGCAGATGATGCGGTCACCCGGCTGCACGCGCCGCACGTCGGGCCCGACCGACTCGACGATGCCCGCGCCCTCGTGGCCGCCGACGACCGGCAGGCGCACCCTGGCGTCGCCGTGGGTGATGTGGTCGTCGGAATGGCACAGTCCGGCGGCCATTATCTTCACCCGGACTTCGTGTGCCTTGGGGTCATCGAGCTGCAGGTCGGCGATCTCCCAGCCGACATGGTGGGCTCGGGTGATGGCAGCACGGGTGGTGATCTGCATCGGGTCCTGGTTCCTTCCTTGCGGCTTAGGGCAGCCCGGCGAGTTGCGGGATCACGTCGGCGCCGATGAGCGCGATGTGGTCCAGATCGTGGATGTCGTAGATGTGCAGGTACACGGTGTCGGCACCGACCTTGGCCAGCTCGGCGATGCGATCGACGAGCAGTCCCGGAGTTCCGATGACCATGGACTCGCGGATGCGGGGCGAGGCCACCACCTCCGCCCTGCGGTCGGCTTCGGCCTGCGTCGAGCCGATAGCGACCGGGATGAACCCGGACAGCCGCGCCTCGGCGGGGTCGCGACCGATCGCCTCGCAGGACCGGAAGAAGCCGGCGAATCGCGCCCGGGTTTCCTCGACGCCGCCCAGCGCCGCGTTGAACTCGGTGGCGAACCTGGCCGCGATCGCTGGCGTGCGTCGGCGACCGCCGCCACCGACGATGACCGGCGGATGCGGGTGCTGCACCACCCGTGGCGGGCTGCGGTTGTCGTCAACCCGGTAGTGGCGGCCCTGGAAGGAGAAGCTGCCGGGGGCGGCCCGCCCGGCACGCCACAGCCCGGTGATGATCTCGAGCTGTTCTTCCAGGATGTCGAAGCGCTCTGCGATGGCCGGGAACGGGAGCCCGAATGCCGCATGCTCCCGCTCATACCAGCCGGTGCCGATGCCCAGCTCGATACGGCCGCCGCTCATCTGGTCGACCGACGCGACGATGGCCGCGAGCAGACCCGGCGACCGGTAAGTCGCGGCTGTCACGAGCGTGCCGAGCCGCACCCGCGTGGTGTCGCGTGCCAGTCCGCCCAGCGTCGTCCAGGAGTCGGTGGGCTGGTAGTCAGGGTCGTTCGGGTCGACGCCCATCAAGTGGTCGGACCGGAAGAAGGCGTCGAAGCCCGCGCGCTCGGTGGCAAGAGCCAAGCCGAGTATGTCCTCGTACCGTCCGCCGTGCCGCGGCTCCATGAGGACCCGCAGCCGGATCCCGCCGTGTCGTCGTGCCGCTGGCGCGGTGTCTGCCGGGACTGGCTCAGCCACGGGGTGCCAGGCTCTCGGTTCCGCGTATCGACACCGTCTTGACCTGTGTGTAGTCGAGCACCGCGTCGGCGCCCATGGTGCGGCCGAAGCCGCTGTGCTTGTAGCCGCCGAACGGGCCGCCGATCACGCCGGCGCCGAGCGCCGCGTTGACCGCGACCTGCCCGGCTTGGAGCTTGCGGCTCATCCGGACCGCCCGGCCGACGTCCCTGGTCCAGACCGAGGCGACGAGCCCGTAGGTGGTCCCGTTGGCCACGGCCACAGCCTCGTCCTCGTCGTCGACCCCGAGCACGGACAGGACCGGGCCGAAGATCTCCTCCTGCGCGATGCGCATGCCAGGATCGACCTTGTCGAACAGCGTCGGCTGCACGAAAAATCCCTGCTCGTACTGGGCTCCGGCCGGAGTGCCGCCACCGGTCACCAGCTCGGCGCCTTGTTCCCGGCCGAGCCGCATGTACTCCAGCACGCGGGCATGCTGCCTGGCGTTGATCAGCGGGCCCATCTCAACCTGCTCGTGCCAGGCGCCCACCCGCACCTGCTGCATCTGCGCGGCGAGCCTGTCGACCAGCTCGTCGTGCACCTTGGAGTCGGCGACGACGCGTGAGCCGGCGGCGCAGATCTGCCCGGTGTTCAGCGTGATGCCGCGCACCATGGCCGGAACGGCAGTCGCTAGGTCGGCGTCGGCGAAGACGACCTGCGGGGACTTGCCGCCGAGTTCCAGGTGCAGCGGGGTCAGGTTGCGGGCGCACGCCGCCATGACCGAGGCCCCGGTGGCCGGGGAGCCGGTGAAGCTCATCCGGCGGATGCGCGAGTTTGCCGGGATGGCCGCGCCCGCCTCCGAGCCGTAACCGGTCACCACGTTGACCACACCCGGCGGTATGCCGGCGTCGGCAGCGAGCTTCGCCAGCGCTAGCGCGGTCAGCGGCGCATCCTCGGCGGGCTTGATCACGATGGTGTTTCCCGCCGCTATCGCGGGCCCGACGTCGGTGACGAACATCGGGCCAGGAGCGTTCCACGGGATAACGGCGCCAACGACGCCGAACGGCTCACGCAGGGTCAGGCCGATGACATCGGGGGAGTAGGTGG
>JASHSO010000284.1 GCA_030038715.1 Streptosporangiaceae bacterium | reverse complement strand
CGGTCAGTTCCAAGGTCAGGAAGACCAGGAACACTGCCATGTTGACCTGCGTGCTGATGATCAGCATGTAGGTGTTGAAGATGGCGAAGGCCAGCAGAATCCAGCCCAGGTCGCGGTTCAGCGTGAGCGGATGAGCCAGGTTGCCAGGCACGATGAAGTGCAGCCACAGGCCGACGCCTATCCAGAACCCGCCGTAGCTGGAGAACGCCACTGCGCCGAACACGTTCCTGTTGCGGAACTCCCACATGCCCGCCAGCAGTTGGACTAGGCCGCCGTAAGCGATCGCGTAGCCCCACCAGTCGAAGCCGGTGGTGTTCTTCGCCCAGCCCGCGTTGACAGCGGACAGCAGGAACGTGGTCAGCGCGAACGCTGCGAGCCCGAGCGGCGCCGGGTCGGCTATGCCGGACCCCTGCGCGACTGCTACGGGAGCCTCTTGTGTGGTGCTCAAGTGATTTCCTCCTGAAGGGCTAGCCTGTCCGGCCACTGGCACGCTGCGAGGGCAAGGCAGGCGCGGTGGATAGTAGGACGACGCCAAGCGGCCGCGGCTATGTACGGGCTGGCTGCGGGGCGAGCAAACCCCGCAGTACTGGCCCCATAGACCGATCTGAGCATGGCCACTGGGCGACCCTCCTGTCACTTCACACGTGGCTCACAGGAACCAAGCGGAAGTTCTGCCCTGAGCGTAACGCTGGTCGCCCATTTTCGGGAGACCCTTTTTCTGGCCTAGAGAGCTATTTGCCGGGAGTGCCATCGCATGTCGCGGGCCTCGTGGCCGATCAGGCACCATTGGGAGCCGACCGGGCCGGAATCGCCGCCACGGCCGCCAGCGCCTCGCTATAGACCTCGTCAGGATCGAGCCTGCGCAATTCCTCGGCCAGCAGGTCGGCAGTCTCGCGACGGTTCAGTGCGACGTGGCGGTCCGGCTGACCGAACTTACTCAGCGTCGCCACCCGGCCGTCGGGTCGGTCAATTGTGATCTCGCCCTCGGTGGTATCCAGCCGAACCTGGGTGATGCCCGGTCCCTCGGAAGTCTCGCGCCCGAACGGGACGCACAGCCGGACACCCAGCCAGGCAGTGAGCAGGTCGGCGGTCGGATTGTGCTCCTCGGCGCTGACCATCCCGCCGGCCACCACGCCGTGCTCTTGGTCCAGCGTCGCGGCCAGGAGCGAACGCCATCCAGTCGCCCTGGTCCAGCTCAGGTCGGTGTCTCCTGGCTGGTAGCCGGCGCTAAGCGCCGCGAGAGCTTCGGCCGGCGCCGGTGCTATGGCAGCGTCGGTGACGCGGCGCTGCGCGAGCACCCCGAGTGGCTGTGCCGACGGCACCGCAGGAATCTGACCATGCCACCAGGTCACGACCGGCGTGTCGGGCACCAGCAGCGGCGTGACGACCGAGTCGGCGTGCTCGCTCATCGGGCCATACAGCCGCAGCAAGACGGTCTGCCCGGGGGTGCCCTCGCCGGACCTGATCTCGGCGTCGAGCCGGGAGGACGCCCGTACTTCGCGGGCTATGACCCCGAGGATGCGGCAGGGGTGCTCGCGGCCCGCTTGACTAGCCGCCCGCACCGCGTCGTGCTGGCCGGCCTCGTCCGTCATGATGATGAGGTTCAGCACCACGCCAGTGGCCGGACCGCCCATCTGGTCCCTGAGCTTGGCCAGTGCGGCGCGGATGTCGGATGTCGTGGTGTCAGTCAGGTCCGTCAGCATGATGCATCACCCTCGCGGCGCGTTGGCTTCGGTCGCGCCACGGCTACAGCCGGCGCCAGGCCCGACCGTCGCGCGCGAGCAACTCGTCGGCGCTTGCCGGACCCCGTGTTCCTGCCGGATATTGCTCTGGCTTGTCATGATCTGCCCAGAATTCCTCGATCGGATCGAGGATCTTCCATGACAGCTCGACTTCCTCCTGGCGCGGGAACAGCGGCGGGTCCCCGATCAGGACGTCAAGCAGCAGCCGCTCGTAGGCTTCCGGGCTGGATTCGGTGAACGACTCGCCGTAGGCGAAGTCCATGTTGACGTCCCTGACCTCCATGGCAGAGCCCGGGACCTTAGAGCCGAACCGCAGTGTTACGCCCTCGTCTGGCTGCACCCGGATGACCAGGGCGTTCTGGCCGAGTTCCAGCGTGTCGGTGGCATCGAACGGCAGGTGCGGCGCGCGCTGGAACATGACGGCGATCTCGGTCATCCTGGTGGGCAGCCGCTTGCCGGTCCGCAGGTAGAAGGGAACGCCGGCCCACCGTCTGTTGTCGATGGTCAACCGGAGCGCCGCGTAGGTCTCGGTGATCGAGTCGGCAGCGATGCCCTCTTCCTCCAGGAAGCCGCAGACCTGGACGCCGCCCTGCCATCCGGCTGCGTACTGACCGCGGGCGGTATCGGTGCCGATGTCGGCGGGAATGCGCACCGCCGCGAGTGCCTTCTCCTTCTCCGCGCGCAGCGACTCGGCGGCGAACGACAGCGGCTCCTCCATCGCGGTGAGCGCGAGCAGCTGGAGCAGGTGATTCTGGATTACATCGCGGGCCGCCCCGATCCCGTCGTAATAGCCGGCCCGGCCGCCGATGCCGATGTCCTCGGCCATGGTGATCTGCACGTGATCCACGTAGCCGCGGTTCCAGATCGGCTCGAATAGCTCGTTGGCGAATCGGATGGCGAGCAGGTTCTGTACGGTCTCCTTGCCGAGGTAGTGATCGATACGGAACACCGCCGAGGGCGGGAACACCGCATCGAGCATCGCGTTCAGCTCCTCGGCACTCGCGAGGTCGTGCCCGAAGGGCTTCTCGATCACCACCCGGCGCCATGGCCGGCGGTGGCCACCACCCACGGGCGGGCTGGACAACCCGGCGCGCTTCAGTTGCTGCACCACCGTGGGGAACGCTTTAGGCGGCACCGAGAGGTAGAAGCAGTAGTTGCCGCCCGTGCCGCGTTCGGCGTCCAGCCCCGCTACTGTCTGCGCGAGGTTGTCGAAGGCAGCGTCATCGGCGAACTCGCCGGGCACGAAACGGATGCCTTCGCACAGCTGCTGCCAGACAGCCTCACGGAACGGTGTTCGGGCGTGGGCCTTGACAGCGTCGTGGGTGAGCTGGGCGAAGTCCATGTCAGCCCAGTCCCTGCGGGCGAAGCCGACGAGCGAGAAGCCCGGCGGCAACAGGCCGCGGTTAGCCAGGTCATAGATCGCGGGCAGCAGTTTTTTGCTTGCCAGGTCCCCGGTCACGCCGAACAGCACGAGCACGCACGGGCCGGCCAGCCGCGGGATGCGGCGGTCGCGGGGATCGCGCAGCGGGTTGGTTGTCATCCAGGCCCGCCGGCCGCGGCCATTTCGCCGCTGATGGTGTCCAGCAGCTCGCGCCACGACGCGGCAAACTTCTGCACGCCCTCCTCCTCGAGCACCTGCACCACGTCGTCGTAGTGCACGCCGAGGGCCTCAAGCTGCTCGAAGACCTGCCGCGACTGCTCGTAAGTCCCGCTGATGGCGTCACCGTGCAGCTTGGCGTGGTTCGCAGTGGCGTGCAGCGTAGCCTCGGGCATGGTGTTCACGGTGCCCGGGGCCGCCAGCTCGGTGACATACAGCGTGTCGGCGAAGGCAGGGTCCTTGGTACTGGTGGACGCCCACAGTGGCCGTTGTGGCCGGGCGCCGCGTACCTTGAGCGCCTCCCACCGCGCGGTGGCCGACTTCCGCTCGAACAGCTCGTAGGCGAGCCTGGCGTTGGCCAGGGCAGCCTTGCCGCGCAGCGCCTCGGCCGCGGGCGTACCGATCTTGTCCAGCCTGTTGTCGACCTCGGTGTCTACCCGGCTGACGAAGAAGGAAGCGACCGAGGCGATGGTGCTCACGTCGCGCCCGGCCGCCGCTTCCAGCCCGGCCATGTAAGCGTCAATGACCTGGTCGTACCGTGCCAGCGAGAAGATCAGCGTGACGTTGACGCTGATGCCCTCGGACAGGCACTGGGTAATCGCGGGCAGGCCCTCGACCGTGGCGGGGATCTTGATGAACAGGTTCGGTCGATCCACCATCCACCACAGGGCCCGCGCCTCGGCAATGGTCTTGGCGGTGTCGCGCGCTATCCGCGGGTCTACCTCGATGGAAACCCGGCCGTCGAGGCCGGCGGTGGCCTCATACACCGGCCGGAGCACGTCGCAGGCCCAGCGGATGTCATACGTCGTGATCGCTCGCGCGGCCTCGTCGACGCTGACGCGCCGGACTGCGAGGTCGGCGACCTGCTCGGCGTAGGCGGAGCCGGTCGACAGTGCGTGCGCGAAGATCGTGGGGTTCGAAGTGACGCCCCGCACGTGCAGGTCTCGCATCAGGAGGGCCAGGTTGCCGGTAGCCAGCCGATCCCGGCTGATGTCGTCGAGCCAGATGGCCACGCCGAGATCGGTCAGCTCTGCCAGCGTGTCGGACTGTGCAGCCATCTCCATCGTGCTCCTTGCCTAGTGCGACCGCTACTATTGTCGCCCCGTCGTGTTACCCGCGCACTTCATCCAGGCTGTCCCTGGCGGCCGCCGCAACCCGTTCGGCGGTGATGCCGAACTCGGTGTACAGCGTCTTGTAGTCGGCGGAGGCGCCGAAGTGCTCCAGGCTGACACTGCGGCCGGCATCTCCTACGTAGCCGCGCCAGCCCAGGGCTATGCCGGCCTCCACGCTCACCCGCGCCCGCACGCGACGTGGCAGAACCTGGTCCTGGTAGCCCGTGTCCTGCTCGGCGAACCACTCCAGGCACGGCATCGACACCACGCGAGCCCGCACGCCGTCGCCGGACAGCATCCTGGCGGCTTCCAGCGCTAGCTGCACCTCGCTGCCGGTGGCAAGCAGAATCACATCGGGATCGCCGGTGCCGCCGGCCTCGCAGAGCACGTATCCGCCCCTGGCCGCGCCCTCGGCGCTGGCCAGGCCCGGCCCGTCCGCCGACCGGTCGAGGACCGGAATGTTCTGCCGGGTCAGGCACAATGCAGCGGGCTTGCCGGTGCGCTGCAAGATCGCTCGCCAGACGACCACCGTCTCGTTCGCGTCGCCAGGCCTGACCACGTCGAGGCCGGGAATCGCACGCAGCGCCCACAAGTGCTCGACCGGCTGATGGGTGGGGCCGTCCTCGCCGAGGCCGATGGAGTCATGTGTCCACACGTAGGTCACCGGCAGGCCCATCAGCGCCGCCAGCCGCACAGCTGGCCGCATGTAGTCGCTGAATACCAGGAACGTGCCGCCATAGGGGCGGGTCAGGCCGTTCAGCGCAATGCCGTTGCTGATCGCGCCCATGGCGTGCTCTCGGATGCCGAAGTGCAACGTCCGCCCGTAGGGGTTGCCGGGGAACATCCGCGTCTGGTGGATCTCGGGGATGAACGACTCCTCATCCGCCATTGTCGTGTCGTTGCTGCCGGCCAGGTCGGCCGAACCGCCCCACAGTTCGGGCAGCACCGGCGCCAGCGCATTGAGCACCGCTCCTGACGCCTTCCTGGTCGCGACACCCTTGGCGTCCGCCGCGAAGCTGGGCAGCGCGGCCGCCCAGCCGTCGGGCAGCTTCCCCGCGCTGAGCCGGTCGAGCAAGCTCCGCTGCTTTGGATGGGCCTGCGACCAGGCGGCGAACTGCTCGTCCCAGCGGGCATGTGCCTGCTTGCCGCGCTCGGCGACCTGACGCGCGTGCGCCACCGCCTCGTCCTCGGCAGGGAAACAGACCGAAGGGTCGAATCCGAGTATCCGCTTGGTCGCCGCGACCTCGTCGGCGCCGAGCGCCGAGCCGTGCGCCTCGCCGGTGTTCTGCTTGTGCGGCGCGGGCCACGCGATGATCGTTCGCAGCGAAATGAACGACGGCGCCGCCCGCACTTCCTGGGCAGTGAGCAGCGCGTCGTACAGCACCTGCACGCTTTCCTCATAGCCGCCGGCCTGCCGCCAGCTCAGTCGTTGCACATGCCAGCCGTAGGCCTCATACCGGGCGGCGATGTCCTCGGATTTGGCGATGTTGGTGTCGTCCTCGATGGAGATGCTGTTGTCGTCATACAGGACGATCAGGTTGCCGAGCTGCTGGTGGCCGGCGATGGCGGCGGCCTCGTGGCTCAGGCCCTCTTCCATGTCGCCGTCGGAGACGAAGCAGTAGACATAATGGTCAAATGGGCTGGTACCGGGTGTAGCGTCCGGGTCAAACAGGCCGCGCTCACGGCGAGACGCCATCGCCATGCCGACGGCATTGCCGATGCCTTGGCCGAGGGGACCCGTGGTCGTCTCGACGCCGGGAGTCAGCTTGTGCTCGGGATGTCCAGGGGTGATGCTGCCCCAGGTCCGGTAGCGCCGCAGGTCATCGAGCGTGAGCCCGTAGCCGGACAGGTAGAGCTGAATGTAGAGGGTCAGGCTGGAGTGCCCGCAAGACAGCACGAATCTGTCCCGGCCGAGCCAGTGCGGGTCGGCTGGGTCGTGCCGCAGAATCTTCTGGAACAGCAGGTACGCCGCGGGGGCGAGGCTCATCGCTGTGCCGGGGTGCCCCGAGCCTGCCGCCTCCACCGCGTCCATCGCGAGGACGCGGACCAGGTCTACCGCACGCGCGTCTGTCTTGGTCCAGTCAAGCGCTGCAAGCGCATCGCCGCTCACCGTGGCTCAGGCCCCTCTCGCTGGTGCGGACGCCGTTTTGATCGACCATACCGAAGGCACCCTCGGCGCTACTGTGCCCTGGCTGGGTTAACAATCGGGGCGAGCGAACGCCCGGCTAAGGCAGCGAGCCGAGAAACTCCAGTATGGCCGCGTTCACCCGGTCAGGGTGGCTCAGGTTGGAGGCATGCGACCCACCCTCGACGGCGACAAACGTCGCGGGCCCGGCCAGGCCAGCAAGCAGCGCCTCGGTCGGCTCCAGCCCGATCGCGGCATCGGCGGTGCCGTGCACGACCAGCGCTGGACAGTGAATCTCGGCCAGCCGCGCTGTGATGTCGTCGCGGTCTATCAGGCAGCGGAACGTGAGCCGCAGCTGCTCCCGGTCGAGGCCGGCCCATTTGTCGAACCACGGCTGCCAGGCGACCCGCCCGCTCGCCGGCCCGAGGATGATCGAGGCCACGAGCTCCTGTACTGGCGCTGGTCCCTGGTCTAGCCAGATTCGCTCCATCTCCTCGTAGGCGGGTACCGCTGCTGGATCCTCCAGGCCGGCTTGGCTGTCGATCAGGACCAGGGCCCGAACCCGGTCGGGAGCCTGCAGTGCGGCGCGCAGGCTGAGAAAGCCGCCCTGGGACATTCCGCCGAGCACAGCGCGGTCGATGCCCAGGTGGTCGAGCAGCCCGAGCACGTCGCTCGCGGAGTCCCAGTAGCTGAAGGGCCCGGTAGCCCTGGTTGCCCCGTGTCCGCGTTCGTCCCAGGTGATGACGCGGTGCTCCGGCGCCAGCGCGGCGACCTGCGGGCCGAACATGGATGAGTCCATCAGGTAGCCATGGCTGAGCACGACAGCCGGGCCGTCGCCGCCGCTGTCGGTGTAGGAGATCGTGATGCCATTCACTGATGCGGTCGCCATAGCGGCAAGTTATCCCGCTCAGGCGGGCCCGGGGAAGCACCGCTGTCGCGGCTGGGCCGCTGGCTCGCAGCGCCGCGCTGGTCAGGCTGTCGTCGGCTGCGCAGCGGGCTGTGCAGCGGCAGCCTGGCCGGCCAGCACGGAGCCGCGGTCGCGCAACGCGTATGGCAGCATGAGCGCGGTGATCCAGATCGCCACCGACCCGGCGACGTGTATCCAGACAAGGCCGGCCGGCAGCCCGGAGAAGTACTGGGCATAGCCGATCGCGCCCTGCAGGGCGGTAAGGCCGAGCAGCAGCCAGCCAAGCCGCATGGCGCGTTGGGGTGCTGCGGTGAGCCGGAAGGCGATGAGCAGTGCTACCTCCAGTCCGCCAAGCAGCCAGCCGATGTCGGCGTGCAGCTGGGTGACGCCCTCCAGCGGAAGGTGATAGCGGGCGACATTCGCGGCTCCTGCCAGCGGGCCGGTGCCCGTCACCACCGTGCCGGCGGCCAGCATCAGGGCGACCGCGCCCACCACGGCGAGTGCGGTCAGCTGCGTGAGGCGCGGGACAAGCGGCCGGCCTTTCATGCGGCCCTCCTGGCACCGGACGTAGAGCGCCACCGTTGCCGCTACCAGGGCTGCAGAAGCGAGGAAGTGCAGCGATACGAGGGTCGGATTCAGCTTGGTGAGAACGACCAGGCCGCCCAGCACTGCCTGGGCCACGATGGCGCCCGGCTGCGCAGCGGCGAGCCACAGCAGGTCGCGACGGCGTCGGCCGTCGGCCGCGCGGAACTGCCAGACGGCGATGCAGATAGCGACGGCGACCACGAAAATGGCCACGGTCACCAGCCTGTTGCCGAATTCGACCCAGCGATGGACGAGCGGGTCGCCGGTGGCGTCGGCTGCGCCGAGGCTGTGCTGGGTACAGGTTGGCCAGTCTGGGCAC
>JASHSO010000283.1 GCA_030038715.1 Streptosporangiaceae bacterium | reverse complement strand
ACTGACCATGGCGACGCCAGCGGAACGGGCTACTGGTCACTAGCCCCTGGCACCTACCGGCGAGGCCTGCAGGAGCTAGCGTTCGCGGCAGGCCTGCGGTGCGGACGTGCTGGCCCAGCGCCCCCTGCCGGCCTAACCGGCTCCGGCATCGTCGTGGGGGCCGGTACCGGCGACAACGCGGGCGCCTCGCTGGGCCTCGGCGCGGTGCGGGGGACATCATGATCTCGATCGGCGCGTCGGAGTCTTGAGCACGGTCAGCGCTGTCCCGTCCGCCTATCCGAACGGACTGGTTGCCGGGTCCGCCGCTGCCACCGGCATCTTCCTGCCGCTGGTCTGCACTCTGAACGGAGCAGGCGTGCTGCACGCCGCAGCCCGGCTGCTCGGGGTGACCCTGGCCGATCTATTGCGCCTTCCCCTGTCAGCCCAGCTACGATGCGCTGGGCCGGTCGGGCGTCCGCGAGCGCTACGCGGCCGTCCGGGACCTGATGAGTAGACGGGAGCGGGGAGGCTCATGACGACATCAGGAGAGTCCGTCGCTTGACTGACCTTGAGGGCCAGGCACAGCACGTCACCAGGGGAGCAGGGATCCGCGCGGGCCAGGAACGCGGCCCGGGTGCGCCGGCCGGACAGCGCACGATCAGGCGCCATAACCGCGGCCTGGTTCTCTCGCAGATCGCCGCTGCACCCGGTCAGACCAGGGTGCAGATCGCTGGCGCCACCGGCCTGACCCGCGCGACGATCTCGGCGCTGGTCGACGACCTGATCGCGTCGAATCTGGTCATCGAGCGCCGGCCCGCGCCCGCCCGCGGGCGTCCCGCCTGCCCGCTGCATCTCAATCCGGACGGCCCAGCCGCCATCGGGATTGAAATCAAGGTCGACCGCACCTCCGCGTGCGTGCTCGACCTGACCGGCGTCGTGCGTGACCGGCGCACAATCGATGTCGACAACTCGGCAAGCACGCCGAAGGCCGGCCTGCGCCGTTCCTGTCAGCTGGCCAGTGCGCTCGCCGCGTCGGTCCGGCTACCGGTAGCGGGCATCGCGCTGGCAGTTCCCGGCCTGGTCTCCGCCGACGGCCAGGTATTCGAGACACCGAACCTACCCGGGTGGAACGGGGCCGACTTGCGAAGGCTGCTGGCCGGGATGACGGGCCGGGACAGCGTGACCGTCGACAACGAGGCCAACCTCGCGGCGCTCGCTGAGCGCTGGTACGGCATCCGGTCGACGGACTTCATCTACGTCTCCGGGGACGTCGGCGTTGGCGGCGGCGTCGTATTCGGCGGAGAACTCTTCCGCGGAGTCCGCGGATTCGCCGGCGAGATTGGTCACGTGCAGGTCGACCCAGCCGGACCGGTCTGCGGTTGCGGCAATCGCGGCTGCCTGGAGCAGGTCGCGGGCAAGGCCGCCCTGCTCCAGAGCGCGGCTGCGGCGGACGAAGACGAGCTGTGTCGGCATGCGAGGGCCGGCAGCCGCCGAGCCCTCGCCGCCCTTACCAGGGCGGCGGGCGCACTGGCCGTAGCCGTGAGTGCCGCGCTCAACATCGCCGACCTACCGATGGTCGTGCTGGGCGGCCTCTATGCACGCCTCGGTGAATGGCTGGCAGAGCCGCTGGCCGCTCAGCTCTCGCTACGGGTAGTCAGCCGCGCCCCGGTCGAGGTGCGGGTGTCGGATCTCGGCACCGAAGCCGCGATGATCGGGGCGGCTGGCTGTGTCATCCGGCACATTCTTGCCAGCGCGGACTGAAGCGTGCCGTCAGCCGCGCGCGGCGATCCTCGCGATCTCAGCCGAGATTCCCTCGCTGTCCAGGGCGTAGTGCCGGTACAGGTGCGTCGGCGGCCCCACCGGCACGTACTCGTCGGGCACGCCCAGCCGGTGCAGCGGGCCGCCTAGGCCCGCCGTCATCAGGCAGTCTGCCACCGCCGAGCCGAGGCCGCCGACGATGTTGTGCTCCTCGGCGACCAGCAGCCCGAGCGGACTGGACCGGGCTAGTGCAACAATCGCTTCAGTGTCCAGCGGCTTCAGAGTGTGCACGTCGGCGACGCCAACGGAAACGCGTCCGGTCCGGCTCGCCTCGATGGCCGCTTCCAGCGTCGGCGCGACCGTGGCGCCATATGCCAGGACCGTGAGGTCGGTACCAGCGCGGAGCCGCGTAATCGAACCGAAACGCCAGGCCGCCGCCGCGCCGGCTATCGCGCCGGCGCCGTCGGCGCCGTAGACATCAGCATCCCGGCCCCGGCCGATCCGTATGTATACCGGTCCATCGATGTCCACAGTCTGCCGGAGGCATTGGTCCAGGCTGGACGCGTCGCAGGGGGCCACGATCGACAGTCCCGCTATCGGACGGAGCATTCCGACATCCTCGGTTGCGTGATGCGAGGTGCCGTAGTAGCCGAGCGAAAACCCGGAATGGTGCGCCAGTATCCGTACCTTCATGCCTGGGTAGGCGAGATCAGTGCGGATTTGCTCAGCGCACACCAGAGCTGCGAACGACGCGAACGTAGACACGTAGGGCACCAGGCCGACAGCCGCCATTCCGGCCGCCACCGTCATCATGTTGTGCTCGGCGATCCCGACGTTAAAGAACCGTTCCGGCCATACCTCGCGGAAGTCATGCGTGCCGTTCGAATACTCCAGGTCGGCGGTCAACACGACAATCCGCTCATCAGCAGACGCCATGTCAGACAGCACCGAACCGGCCACGAAACTCGGGTTCCTGGCCGTTCGCAAGCTCCACGATGCCGGGTCCAGCTTGGCTTCCATCACGCATCCTGAGCATCTGGGCGGGCGGACCCGGCGGTGAGCTCGGCGAGCACGCGGTCCCGGTCAGCCGGGGCAAGCCAGCCGAGGTGCCAGTCACGGCTCTCTTCCATGAACGTGACGCCCTTCCCTTTGATGGTGTCGGCGATCACGATCTGCGGAGGCCCGGGGGTGGCCGCGCCGGCCACCGCCGCGGACAGTGCCTTCGCGACGGCAGCCGCGTCGTGCCCGTCGACCTCGGTGACTTCCCAGCCGAAGGACCTCCACTTGTCCCGCAGCGGCTCCAGCGCGAGCACGTCCTCGGTGTCGCCGTCGAGCGAGTAGTGATTGCGGTCCAAGACTGCGCACAAGCCGGATGCCCGGAAGTGGGCCGCCGCCATGGCCGCCTCCCAGTTCTGGCCTTCGTGCAGCTCGCCGTCTCCGAGCAACACGAACACCCGGACCTGCGTGAGGCCGCGCAACCGGGCCGCCAGAGCCATCCCGAGCCCGACAGAAAGACCGTGGCCGAGAGAGCCTGAACTGAAGTCGATCCCCGGTATGTCCCGCATATTGGGGTGGTCACCCAGCGGATTGCCCAGCCTGGTGTACCCGTCGAGGACCTCGGCCGGGATGAAGTCCCAGTCAGCCAGCACTGGATAGACGCCGACGGCGACGTGACCCTTGGATAGCACCAGACGATCCCGCTCGGGCCAGTCCGGCTCGCCGCGCCGAAGCCGCATCACGTCGTAGTAGAGCGCCGCGATGATCTCGGCGGCCGAGAAGACGCTCGAATAGTGGCCAGTCTTGGCGATGTCGATGAGGCGGACGGTCTCACGCCGGATAAAACCGGCCCGTTCTGCTAGCCGGGCTGGGTCTGTCATCGCTGCTCCTGTCGGTGGTTTCCATCGCTGGCCACGGGAGGGTGAGCTACCTGCGTCCAGGCTGAGCCGCACTCCCAGCTCGCCTGTGCCGCCGCGATGACGAGCTGGACCGCGAGTCCATCCTCGAAGCTGGGCGCAGGGTCCGCGGCGGACGTAACGGACAGCACGAAGTCGCGCACCTGATGGACGAAGGCATGCTCGAATCCGAGCAGGTGGCCGGGCGGCCACCAGCCGGACAGGTACGGATGCCCTGGCTCGCTGATGAGCATCCGGCGAAATCCCTGTGTGCCAACGCCGACGTCATCACTGAAGAGCTGCAGCTCGTTCATCCGTTCCAGGTCAAAGCGCAGGCTCGCGCCGGAGCCGTCCAGCTCAAGCCGCAAAGCGTTCTTATAACCGCGGGCGACCCTGCTAACGTCGAAACTCACTGGGATTCCGGACGCGGAGAGGCCGAGCAGGACAGCCGCGTCATCGACGTCCCGCTGCTGGCCTGGGTCGCGGACGGCCGTCTGGACGCAGGCGACTGCTTGAATCCGGTCGCCTGCGCACAGGTACCGGAAGAGGTCCACCAGATGACAGCCGAGGTCACCCAGCGCACCCGCGCCGCCGATGCCGGGGTCGAACCGCCATGACTGGGCGACATCCGGGCCGCAGGCCCAGTCCTGGAGGTATGACGCGTGCAGCCTGCGCGGGTCACCCACCGTACCGTCGCGCAGTAGCTGCCGGGCGAGAGCCAGCGCCGGTAGGCGGCGGTAGTTGTATCCGACCATCGACCTGATTCCCTGCGCACGCGCCAGGCGGGCCGCCTCCGTCATGGCCAGCGCATCGCCGACGGAATTGGCCAGAGGCTTCTCGCACAGAACATGCTTGCCAGCTGCCAGCGCGGCGACCGCAATCTCGCCGTGCAGGTGCGGCGGGGCACAGATGTCGACGATGTCAATGTCGGCACGCTGGATTACCTCGCGCCAGCCGCTGGCCGCCGACCGCCAGCCGAGTTTGACCGCCGCGTTGCGGGCCCGCTCCTCATCGCGGCCGCAGATCACGTTCATGGACAGCTTGCACGGCAGCTCGAACGAGTGCGGCGCGGTCCGCCACGCATGCGAGTGCACGGCGCCCATGAAGCCGTGCCCGATCAGACCGATCCCGAGGGCTGGCTTACCCGTTGGCGGGCGCCTGGTCGCCGCGCCAGCAGCCGGTGCCTGGCCGGTCTTCCCGATGCCCGTATGAGTTGTCACGACGCCGTCCCGTCAATGACCACCTCGCGTCCGCAGGCCGCTGCCTCGTAGATCGCGCTCACCACCCTGGCCCGCAGCAGAGCCCGCTCGCCGTGATCCGGCGTGCCGACCCTGACCGTCTCCACGAACTCGTGCACGGCCTCGCGATGCGACCCGACTGCCCGTACGTCGACGCGCTCGGTGACCGCCCGGCCGCCTAGCCTGGTGCTGATCTCCAGGGTGTCGGCAGATCCGGTCTCCGACAGTCCGGCCACTGCATCTGCCTCGGACCCGTACAAGGTCACCTCGAGCAGATCCGACTCGGCGCCTGAGTGCGCCGCCCAACTCGTCTCGATGATCGTCATTGGGCCGTCGGCGATCCGCAGCACGGCAACCGCGGAGTCCTCGACATCGAAGGCCAGTCGCCCGGCCGGGGCCCGGCTCAGAATGTCCGCGGACAGCATCGCCGTGACATTGCCGGCCACCCGATCATCGAGCAGGTACAGAACCAGGTCGACCAGGTGTACACCGAGGTCCGCCAGCACGCCGCCGCCGGACAGCGCCCGGTTGCCGAACCAGGTACCGGCAACGTTCGACTCCCGACGCAGCCAGCTGCAGCGAATGCCGCGGATCCGGCCGAAGAAGCCGCCGGTTACCAACTCATGCAGCAAACTGATCGCCTGGCGGTGCCGGTAGTTGCTGACGACCTGCAGCGTCTTCCCGGCTCTGCGGGCTGCCTCGACCATCGCCGAGGCATCCTCCAGCGTGCAGGCCATCGGCTTTTCGCACAGGACGTTCACCCCGGCTTCCAGCGCTGCTATAGCGATCGGGGCGTGCAGATAGTTCGGCGCGCACACGCTCAGCACGTCCAGCTCTGTCCGGGCAAGCAGCGCCTGCCAGTCCTCGAATAGCTCGTCAATGCCGAATCTCGCCCCCAGCATCTGCAGCCGGGGGACCTCAAGTCCCGCTAGGGCCAGCGGCTGCACGTCCTGCTCCGCCGCGTAGCTGGCCAGGTGCTCTCCGCCAGCCCAGCCGACGCCAATCACCGCAGCGCGCAGGGTGACCGGCTGCTGCGGAGCTTCGGTGACGTTCGGCGCGAGTGCCTCGTCAGCGGCGCTCATAACCGCCGACCGGGTTTTCGATGAACCAGTCGTGCGCGCTGTATTCGGGGGCATACCGCTGATCGAGTATCTTGGCGGCCGGCGCAGCCCACAATGCCGCATTGGCCAGCACCCTGAGCACGCCCTCGTTGTGGTAGACCGGGTAGTCCTGATCTCCTGGCGAGAAGTAGAAGATCCGTCCCTGACCGCGATAGAAGCCGCAGCCGCTCCTGAAGACCTCACCGCCGCTGAACGAGCTGATGAAGACGAGTTCATCGGGCACCGGGATGTCGAAGAACTCGCCGTACATCTCCTGGGCCGGTATGACCAGCGGAAACGGCACGCCTTGCGCGACGGGGTGGTTCGGGCTGACAGCCCACACCAGTTCGCGGTCGCTGCCGTTCCGCCACCGCAGGCGGCATGAGGTGCCCATCAGGGCCCGGAACACCTTGGAAAAGTGCGCCGAGTGCAGAGCGACAAATCCCATGCCGCAGTGCACACGGTCGACGATCCGCTGCACTAGAGCGTCATCGACAAGGTGGCGCCGCTCGTGGTCCCACCAGAACAGGACATCCGTCGTATCCAGCACCTCCGGCGCCAGGCCTTGCCCAGGCTCGTCCAGGCTGGCCGTCCTGACCACCAGCGCATCAGGCTCCAGGCGACTGATCCCGGCCGCGATCTGCGCGTGCAGCCCTTGCGGGTAGGTCGCCTGAACCGCAGGATCATTGCGCTCGGCGAAAAATTCGTTCCACACAGTCACGTGGATTGCCACGTGTCACCACCTCCGGTTTTCGAGCGCGTGATCTCTGTGCCGATAAAAGAGCAGCCTTAAGGCACTATCCGTCAACTGGTTGTCGTCTGCAGCTGGCTTGGCCGACTGCGAAAGCGGCTCGCCAATGAAACGCGGAAGGAGTCAGATGGGCGCTATCAGCAGCCGGACTCCCCTGTCCTCAAGCATGTCCCTGGCCTTCTGCGAAAGACCCTCGTCAGAAACCACCACATCGATGGATGAAATGTCGGCGACCTTGGCAGTTCCCATAGTGCTCCATTTAGATGAGTCAGCCAACAGAATTACCTCCCGCGCTGCCTTTGCTATTGCCCGCTTGAGTCTCGCTATTTCCAGCGAAATCTCCACGATATCCCCGTCATCATCGATACCGTGCGCGCCGAGGAACGCCTTGTGCACCGGTATCTCGCTAATCCCGAATTCGGTCATCGGCCCAGCGCAGCTCATCATCTGCGGATCCAGCCGCCCGCCGATCGCGACCACGTCGAGTTGATCGCTGCGGCAAAGGCGGGCGGCCAGGGCGATGGCCGGTGTCACGACAGTCAGCTTCGGCATCGATGCGACGAACGTGCCGAGTTCCTCGACGGTTGTTCCGGCATCCAGGCAAATGGTCTCCTCCGGCCTCAGCAGGGTCGCCGCCAGCTTGGCGATGCTGACCTTGGCTTCCCGATTTGTTTCTTGCCGCAGCGTGAACGGCACGGCCGAGCGGATGTGGCGCGCCGGGGCCGCTCCGCCTCGGCTGCGTTCCACGATGCCGGAACTGGCGAGGTAGCTAAGGTCAGCCCGGATGGTGACCTTGGATACGCCAAACAGGTCACTGAGCTCGTCGACGGTAGCGCCCTGTTGCTGGACGATGTGGTCGAGAATGCGCTGCCGCCGCATGCTCGAAGGCATGGCCGGTGCCTGGCCGTTCAGCGCCTCCGATGCAGTCGCCTGCTGCGGAACCGTCCCGCGAGTACCTGCCACTTCTATCCCACAACCTTCATCCGGAGGAAGTCGGCCGCAGTCTGCTGCCAGGTTGTCCGGGCGATCGCGACAGCGTCCTCGAACGTATACCAGCCGTCACGCACGCGCCCGGCCAGTACACGCTCGGCGATCCGTCGCACCATCAGGGCCTTCGCGTAGACCCACTCGACGGTGTACGCATCAGAGAAGAATCCGATATGCCGAGGTATCGGCAGCATGTCCAGCCGCTGCTCCAGTATGCCTTGCATAACGCTCGGGTAAAAGTTGTGCCACCAGTATCCGCCGACGGCAAGGTTCGGTATTTCCCGAGCAAGAGTGCAGACGGCCTGGTTGGAGTGCGCCGACCCGAGCAGGCAGACGAACCGCAGGCCGGAATGGCGGGCCATCATCTCGCCTAGTTGGCCGACGGTCGCCTGGTTCAGCTCACTGCCGGTCTCGTATGGCAGTGGCTCGGCGCCCGCACTGAACATGACCGCTACGTCCGGGCGATTTCGCTCCAGCGACTCAAGGAACGCGTCGTTAATGAAGCTGGCGAAGATGCCCTGCTCGCTGACCGACGGCGCGGAGCGGTTCCGGAGGGCCGCCTCGAACTCGGCCGACGTCGTGCCAGCGTAGTTGAAGCGAGTCGAGAAATGCGTTCCCATGCACATGAGGTTGTCCGGCATCGCCTTGACGTACCAGTCCACGGCATCGATCGCGTCGGCAGCCGACCTGATGGGCCGCTCCGCCGGCGGCCACTGCGACGGCCCGATCTCCAGCGGCGGTGTCGGCTCAAAGCCCCAGCAGCGTTCCAGCTCGTAGACCGGCGCGTCGGGATGCCCCCAGGTGGCTCGCGTGAACATGCCCCATTCGAGCGAGTAGTGAAGCGGAACGGGAGTGGGTCCGCTGCCCCGCCGCGCATACTCGGTCGTCGATGCCGTAACGTTCGCTTTCCGCAGCACCGAGGCTGCCCAGCCTGTGTCGCTGCTCCGCTCCCGGATGATGCCGTCGAGGCGTTCCCAGTTGGCCGACGTGATGGGCTCGTCCCAGTCGTAGAGATCACGCAGGATGGCCCTGAGCATCCATGCATTGCTGGTATTGGCGGTACGGGCAAAAAACGGCGCCGCTCGCTCGAGTCGGCGTGCCGCTACCGCCGGGTCATGCGGTTCAAGAACACGCTGACCGTCCGGGCATCCCGCCGCGTACAAGTCGCTGATGACCATGTGGTAGAGCGCGACATCGGCCAGTCCGCGGGCACCCAGCCGATCTTGGCTGAGGTGAGTGTGGACGTCAGCCATCGGCACTTCGGCTAGAGCCTGGCCCAGGTCTTCGCTGCTAGCGCCGTTCATGAAACCTTCACCCTCCTGATCGGGTCGGCTAGCTGTTCGAGGGCGTGCCTGAGCTCCGCGGGCGAGGCAAGTCCGGGCCGCAGGCCACGACGCCGGGCGGCCATGGCTGCCATGACAGTGGCAGTGCGAATGCACTCGAGCGGCTCCTTGCCGTCCGCCAGTGCCGCAGAGTACGCGCCGACGAATACGTCGCCGCAGCCGGTCGTGTCCGTCGGTGTTACCGGATAGGCCGGCTGGTGGTAGACGCCGCCATCGCCGTGCAATGCGTAGTGAGAACCCTCCTCACCGGATGTCACGATCACGACGGCGGCGTGCGCTGCAACCAGATGCTGAACTGCCTCGGCCGGGTCCGTCGCGCCAGTCAGTTCGCGGGCGGTATCGAGCGGCATTATCGCGTGGTCCGCGACGGTCAGCAGTCGCCGGGCGTTGTCGTCGCGCCCCTCAATGTCCGCCACTACCGGGATGCCGCCAGCACGGGCCTGTCGCGCCGCGGGCACGCATCCACCCAGGCCGCGGCCATCGACAAGCATCAGGCTGGCGGTTCCAAGGACGCTGCTCGGCACCGGCGTCAGCGCGCCGTGCGGGTGAGCGTCGTCAAAGTAAACGGTGCGAGTTCGGCCAGCCCTGGAGACAATGATGGTGGAGAGCACCGGCCTGGCCTGGGGATCGTACACAACACTCGACACGTCCACATCCTCGCTTGCGAGGTCCTCCTTGACCCTGGCCGAAGCTGGGTCGTCGCCGAGCGAAGCAAAGTACTTGCAGTGCGCACCCATCCGCGCCGCGGTAATCAGGGCGGCGGCTGTATTACCCCCGACTTGTGTCAGCCGGCCAGCGACCCGCACCTTGCCGTCGGCTGGCTCTGGGTCGTCGATGTAGATGATGTCGTCGACGGCGCTCGAGCCAACGCCGAGGATGAAGTCGGCCTCGGTGGTGGGGGTCATGCTGGCTCGACATCGGGCATGCGGCTGCCGGGCAGTCGTGTTGGCGGTCGGGTGCCGTCGGGGTTCTCGGCGGCCAGTACCTTCGGTGTGGCTGGGTTTTGAAGGTCGTGGACGATGGCCTGGAAGGCGCGCATCGCATCCACCACCGCTGACAGGTGCTGCAGGAAGCGGCCCTCGTTCGGGCCGCGCACGCCGATCGCGACCGCGATCGCGTCCGCGCCGAGCCTGATCACCTGGGTCGGCCCGCCGGCGAGGCGGACAGATTTGCCGAGAGTCACTGAACTCGTTCCGTCTTGGTTTCGATCGACACGTCTATCTTTGTTTTCGGAAGAGTAACGTCGTTGAAAAGCTGCGTCAAGGGTGCGTCTTCCTTTCGATTCACGCGCGCTAAGCGTGGGCAATGCTTGGGCCCGCGGCA
>JASHSO010000282.1 GCA_030038715.1 Streptosporangiaceae bacterium | reverse complement strand
TACCGTGCGAGTACGTCTGACCGCCCTGTACGGGATCTTGTTCTTCGTGTCCGGCGCGGTGCTGCTGGCGATCGCCAGCGGCGTCGCTGTCGAACGCTCAGCCAGGAGCCAAGTCCATGCGGGCCCGGGCGTGGTGAGCCCCGGTGGCGCGCTCGACCGGGCCCAGAACCTCATCCGTCAGCTGCGGGCCCAGGTGCAGCTACTGCAATCGCAACTGTCTGGTCCCGGCCAAAACAAGCTCACCGGCAATCTGCTGGTCGCCTCACTGATCGCCCTGTCCATCATGACCGTGATCTCGGTGGTGCTCGGGTGGCTCGTCGCAGGACGGGCACTACGGCCGGTCCGGGAGATGACGGCGGCCGCTCAGCGCATCTCCGAGGACAACCTGCACGAGCGTCTGGCCGTCCGCGGCCCGACAGACGAACTCAAGGAACTCGGTGACACCATCGACGGCTTGCTTGAGCGACTGGAGGTCGCCTTCAACGCCCAGCGCCGGTTCGTCGCGAACGCCTCGCACGAGCTGCGCACGCCGCTGACCACCATGCGGGCGTCGCTCGACGTCGCGCTCGCCAAGCCCGAGCCGGCGCCGCCGCAGACGGTCGCGCTAGCGGGGCGGCTGCGAGCCGAGCTGGACCGGATCGACAAGCTGCTGGAGGCGTTCCTCGTGCTGGCCCGGGCCCAGCACCGGTCACTGCCCGGGCAGGCTGTCATGCCGCTCGACTACATCGTGCGCTCGGCCCTGGCCGATCAGGCAGCAGCGATCAGAGCCATGCGCCTGACCGTGCAAGACACCAGCGCCCAGGGCGGCGCCTGGGTGGCCGGCAGCCAGGCACTGCTGACCCGCATGGTCGAGAACGTGATCGACAACGCGGTATGCCATAACACCGCAGGCGGCTGGATTGTCATCACGACCTCGGCAGCCGACGGACGCGCCCGGCTGATCGTCGAGAACGGCGGCGAGGTCCTGGACCAGCGGCAGGTAGCCGAGCTCTCCCAGCCGTTCCGGCGGCTGGAAGCAGACCGGATCGGCACGGACAAGGGCTCGGGCCTCGGCCTCTCGATCGTCGCGGCGATCGCCGAGGCGCACGCGGGCACGCTAGGCCTGCTGGCAAGGCCCGGCGGCGGGCTGCGGGCCAGCGTCGAGCTGCCGGCGGCTCCGGCGGCGACATCGGGCGGCCTCTCGGCGGGTGTCCCGGCATGAGAGTCCTTGTTGTCGAGGACTCGCGATCACTGGCTGATGTGCTCGTCGAGGGCCTGCGCGACCGCGGCATGGCCGTAGATGCCGCCCACGACGGGCTGGCGGCCGCGGCCAAGCTGGGCGTGAACACCTACGACGTCGTCGTGCTCGATCGCGACCTGCCCGGCATCCACGGCGACGCCCTGTGCCAGATGATCACCGACCGCGACGACCGGCCGATGGTCCTCATGCTCACCGCGGCCGGGGCTCCCGGCGACCGGGTGACCGGCCTGGGCCTCGGGGCAGACGACTACCTCGGCAAGCCGTTCCACTTCCCCGAACTCGTACTCCGCGTCCGGGCGCTGGCCAGGCGGCGGCCGTCCGCGCGCGCGCGGACCCTGCGAGCGGCCGGGATCGAACTCGATCCGATGCGTCGCACCGTAACGCGGGACGGGCGGCAGCTCGACCTATCGCTCAAGGAGTTCGGCGTGCTGGAGGCGCTGCTGCTGGCCTGGCCGGCGTTTCTGCGTGCCGAGGACCTGCTCGAGCAGGTCTGGGACGAGCAGGCCGACCCGTTCACCAACACCGTGGTGGTGACCATCGGTCGGCTGCGCCGCAAGCTTGGTGACCCGCCCGTGATCGTCACCAAGCCCGGCGTCGGCTACCGCATCGGCGAGCAGGCCTAGCCGACCGGGCGCTGCACGCTAGCCGGCCGAGGTGATCACGACCTCAGCCGCCCTTGCAGCAGCCCGCGCCAGCGCGATACCGGCGGCCTCCGTCGCGTTGTCCTTGGACAGCACGGCGATCAGCAGCCGCTGGCCATCGTGGTAAACCACTCCGATGGAGTTGACCACCCACAGCGCCGGATCTGGCACCCAGCCATCCCGCACCGCGAAGCCGGTGCCTGGCGTGGCGGCCGAGCGGACGCCCCATCGCTGGCCGGGCGCCGTCTGGTCCATCAGCCGAAGCTCGTAACCGCGCGCCGCCGCTGACAGCGGTGAGTCACTCGTCGCCAGGTCGGTCAGCAGCCGGAGCTGGTCAACGACGTCCGTGCTGGTCAAACCCCAGTAGCCGAACTCGCCCGGCCTAGTGCGGCGCAGCTTCAGCGCGGCGTTGGCCGACCTGATGCCCGCGGCCCCGCCGACCAGATCCCACAGGACTGAGGTCGCGTAGTTGTCGCTGTCATGCATCATGTCGGCGGCCAGGACAGCTTCCGCGCCGCTCAGCGGGGTTCTGGTGCGCTGATGCTGCAGCAACAGGCAGGCGAGCAGGTCGGCATTCTCGACGCTGGCGGAGTGGAAGTGGCGTCGGCCGTGATAGACGGCCTCGCTTCCCGTGGTCAGGTCGATCACGCCTGCCGCCACGTCGCCGCCGTGGCGGACTAGCGGGGCCAGCGCGGCTGCAAGCGCACTGTCCAGGGCCGTGCTGGCCCGGCCGTTGCTCGTCACATTGTGCGCCGCCGCCCTCCCGGAGTGCCGCGCCTCGGCATGGCTGGCCGCACCCGCCGCGCTGGCCGTCGTGCTGGCGTAGGTGGTCCTCGCGCTCGACACGGTTACGGCCGCGACTAACCCAGCCATGAGCGCAAACACCAGCGCGAACACGACCTGCTCCGGTGGGCGCAGCCTGCCCGCGTGCGCAGGCACCCGCCTGGGCTCGAGGAGCTGCAACACGCCGTTTCCCCCGGTTGCCCCTATAAGCGCCGCTCGGCGGGCTTTAGGGAAAGTCACGCCGTTGGGCGGCAAATAAATGTCTTCGTTATGGCGAGATATAGTCTCGCCGACGGTCCGCAGTTAATTGTTGCTCGACGATATCAGTTACCACAGCCGCCCTCTGGCCTGTTACAGAGCGCATTTCAAAAAGGTTATTCCAGGCCACGTTAGAGGTATTTGGCAGCCAATAAGCTGACGCGGTGCGATAAGGGACGGCAGGACCGGCCGGTTAGACCTGCGCGATAAGGAGCGGGAGGGCGGCTGTTCAGCCGCGCGCTGCCAGGGTCCGCTCAGCCGGCCCGGTGCCGTGCCCGTACCGGCACCGGGACGGGCTCGCCGGCGGGAGTATCGACGCGAGATACAGCCATGTACGCGACGATCGCGACGAGCGGCACCAGCAGGACGATCGCCACCACCCCCCGCCCCCAGCCGAGCCCGCCGAGGCTGTGCGACACGCCAAGCCAGTCGGCGATCGACGCGCCAAGCGGCCGGGTCAGGGTGTAGGCGAACCAGAACGCCAGCACCGGGTTCATGCCGAGCCGCCAGTGCGCCAGCAGCGGAATGCAGATGAGCACCAGGAAGATCACGGCCGCGCGGAAGTAACCCTGCTTGAGCGGCGTCGCGACCAGGTCACCAAGGGCGGTTCCGAGACCGAACGTGGCTATGACCGTGAGCCAGTAGAACACCTCGCGCCGGAACGTCGTGATGCTGTGGATGGACAGCGTTCGCTCGGTCAGGTACCAGGCCGCGAAGATCACGGCCAGCGCGACAGCGAACATCGTGGTTGTCTGCCAGTACGGCAGCCCGACCACTAGGTGCAGTCCGTCCGCTGCCATCGTGCCTGTGACGCTGACGGCCGCCACAGCGAACCAGTAAACCCACGTCAGGTATCGCCGCACGCTCAGCTGCCACGCCAGGGCACCCACCAGCAAGATCACGCCGATGGTGCCGGTCACCAGCTTGCCGTAATGGAGGTAGAGGAAGTCCGAGGTGGCCTCGCCCTGGCCGGTCGAGCACACCTTGGCTAGCCAGAACCACGCGGTGATCTGCGGTGGCACCTTCGAGACGCCGAGACCGGCCTGCGCGCCGAGCCGCCTAGCGACGCTGCCACTGGTCATGGGCGCCACGATGCCACAGTCACGGCAAGGCTTCCTGCCGCGCCGAGCAGAACTTTTCGGGCTTTGCCGTGTCTTGACGCGGGGCCCAGCATTCGCGCGCTAATGGCCGGGTCCGGAGCACCCGCGGTCACAGAACTACGGCATCCTTGACCGCATGACCACCTCAGCGCGCGCCGCCACGCCTCGGCGTGGGCCGAAGGCCAGCGCGGGGCGCCAGGCCGACCCGCGGGCCGATCGCATCTGGTGGCTTGTCGTGGTCGCTGCCCTGTTCACCGGCGCGCAACTCGCCTTCGTCGTGCCCCGGCTCGCACTGAGCTGGGACGAAGTCGTGTACATCAGCCAGTTCAGCATTCATGCCCCGGCTGCTTATTTCGACCCAGCCCGGGCCAGGGGCGTACCGCTGCTGGCGGCGCCGGTCACGATGCTGACATCGTCCGTGCTGGCCCTGCGGGTCTACCTCGCGTTGGCATCCGGGCTCGGGCTATTCCTGGCCCTGCTGGCCTGGCGAGGGCTGCGGCCCGCGTGGCAGCTTGCGCTGGCCGGAGTCGTGTATGGCGGGCTATGGGTCGCGCTGTACTACGGCCCGCAGGCAATGCCCGACGAGTGGGTGGCGTTCAGCGGCCTCGCCGCCGTTGGCCTGTTCCTGCGCGCGGCCAGCAGGCCGACAGCGATCACGACGACCAGGCCACGCCGGGCCGCGCTGTGCGGGCTGGCCGGCTGCCTGGCGATCGCGGCGCTGGTCCGGCCCGGCGACGCGGTCTTCCTCGCCGGGGCGCTCGTCCTGGCCGTGCTGGCCGTGCCCGCTTGGCGGCAGTGGCAGCCGTTCGCCGCAGTCGTCGTCGGACTTGTCGCCGGCGGTGCCGAGTGGGTCGTCGAAGCGTACCTGCGATTCGGCGGCCCGCTGGCCAGACTGCACGCTGCCGGAGCCGAGCAGGGCGGGTTCGGGCTGCACTTCGCCCTGTGGGCGGAGTTCCGCGCGCTGAACGGGCCGACCCTGTGCCGGCCGTGCACCGTCGGCGTGCGCTACCCGGAGGTCAGCCTGTGGTGGCTGGCGCTCCCGGTGCTCGTCACGCTCGGCGTGCTGGCGGCGCGCCGGGCCGACCGGCTCGGCTCGTCACTGCTGGCCGCCTGGTGCGGGCTCGCGGTCGCCTTCCAGTACCTGTTCCTGATCGACTACGCGGCGCCGCGATTCCTGCTGCCGGCCTATGCGCTGCTGGCGATCCCGGTCGCCGACGCCCTTGGCTGGCTGGTCACCGGGGTGAGCAAAGATCTGCGACCCGGCATGATCACGCTGCTCGGCGTGGGCCTGGCACTGCAGCTATCCGTGCAGAACGCCGTGCTCAACCATCAGGTCGCCGAAAAGGTCACGTTCTTCGGCGACTACGCCCGCATCGCCGCCGACCTGCACCACCTCGGGGTTCGCGGGCCATGTTTGATCAAGGGCGAGCAGGACATCCCGATCGCCTACTACGCAGGCTGCGCATCCGCCCCATCGGTCAGCTCGGTGCGCAGCGGGACGGCGATCGCCGTGCTTGAGTACCCCGGCGCGACGCCGCCCGGCTACGCCAGGCACTGGCGGCTGCACCACCTGCCCGGCGTCCGCAGCAAGCTGCTGAGATTCGTCGCCTACGTGGCGCCGCACTGAGCCGGACCACCCGTGAACCGGACCACCCCTGCGACAGGTCACGCTGCGACTGGTCACGCTGCGATAGGTCACTGCTGCGACAAGATCGCCTCGAGTTCGGCTAGCGGGTCGCGCACCAGCGGGCCCCTGGTCTCCACCGCTGCGCGCCGGATCGTGCCGCCGAACTCGAACGGCGCCGAATACCCGGCTCCGATCGCGGGTCCCCACTCATACCCGCACGTCAGGCCCGCACCGACGCCGTTGAACTCGGACGGCGTGAACCGGGGGATCGCGCCGCTGCCGACCTCGCGCCCATCGCAGGTCAGCACGCCGACGCCGCCGAGCCCATCGTCCTTGCTGAAGACGTACTCGACGTGGTGCTCGCCGGGCTCGATAGCCACGGCCGACTCCACGACGTGCAGCTCCTTGCCGTACAGGTTGTGCACATAGCGGAGCCGACCCTGCAGGATGTGCAGCGACCAGCCACCGAGAGCCGAGCCCAGGGCAAGCAGCACGCCATCGGTCCGGCCGGGGCCAGGGATGGCGATATCGACGACCAGCGCGTGCGATCGATTCCGCACGTTCACCGCAACCGCCTCGGGCACCTGGGCTGCACCGGGGAAGTACCGGAACGCCGCCCGTGGCCTGCGGCGGTCGGGCTTGCGGTGCACGAGAGCCCACAGCACCCGGTTGTCCAGCGGGAGGACGCGGTTGGCTGCCGCCTCCTTCCACCACAGCTCGACGAGCTCGCCGAGCAGGTCGGGGTGCTGCCCGGCAAGATCCAGGGTCTCGGACAGGTCCTCATCGACGTGGTACAGCTCCCAGGTGTCCTGGTCGAACGGCGCGTTCGGGTCCTGGTCGTCGTACAGCGGCCCGACGGGGTGGAAGGTGACCGCCTTCCAGCCGCCGTGGTAGATAGCCCGCGACCCGAACATCTCGAAATACTGCGTATGGTGCCGCTCCGCAGCGGTCTCGCCACCGTCGCCGAGCAGGTAGGCGAAGCTGACGCCGTCGATCGAGGACTGCTCGACCCCGCCGATCTCGGCGGGAAGCTCGACTCCCGCCAGCTCGGCCAGCGTCGGAAGCACGTCGATCGCGTGCGCGAACTGGCGGCGAATCGCGCCAGCCGCCACGCGACCACGGTGCCAGGAGATGATGCACGGATCGGCCACGCCACCCTCGTGCACTTCGCGCTTCCATCGGCGGAACGGCGTGTTCCCCGCCATGGTCCAGCCCCACGGGTAGTTGTTGTGCGTGAGCGCCCCGCCGATCTCCTCCAGCCGCGCGAACATCTCGGCCGTACTCGCCGGGTCGAGGTTGACCATACGGACGTCGTTGATCGATCCGGTGGCACCGCCCTCCGCGCTGGCCCCGTTGTCGGAGACCACGAGTACGACCGTGTTCTCGAGGTCACCGGTGTCCTGCAGGAAGTCCAGCACTCTGC
>JASHSO010000281.1 GCA_030038715.1 Streptosporangiaceae bacterium | reverse complement strand
TCCGGCTGTGGCCCGCCAGCTGCGGCCCGGGCAGCCGTGGCTGCGCGGCGCAACTCACCTCAATCCCGGCATTCTGCCACTGCCGAGGAGCCAGGCAGATCCTGGGGAAGACATTCCGTCACATGCCACGGTTAACTCTTCGCCAGGATCCAGTCGGCCGAAGCGCACGCGGCGGCGCACACGCACTGTCCACCGGCTCGCGGCGTGACCGGGCTCAGCGTGCTGTCTCGGCCGCTGCTCCGGACGTTCTCCCAGGCCAGCGGCTTGCAAGGTCGCTTATAGCTGCCAGGCCTGGTCAGCGAGCTGGCCATGAGCTGCCGCTGCGGGTCGGACCAGGGCGGCGGCGGCGGGCCTAGTCTCCGCTGCCTGGTTCGCCATGGGTGATCGTCTCGGTGCGGCGGCCTACGCCGGTTGGTTGGCGGGCAGTACCCGAGTCTTCCGCTGGCTCAGGTATTGAGCAGGCGGAGTATGCGACCGATCCCCGCGCGCGTTCGCGTCAAACCCGACAGCAGTGTCCGAAAGTACACAAAACCCGCCCGGAACGGCGGTGCAGGCGTCGTCTCGCAATGCGATCCTGGCTCGACAGCCGCGCCCCGTATGATCACACTGATGCCAGGTCCGTGACGTCTGGAGCGGGTAGTGGACGCTAGCAAACCTCGCTCCCTGCTGCCTAACTTGCGGCTCGACGAGCTGCTTGCGGAACTTCAAGCCAGGCTTGAGGCCGTGCTGGCGACCAGGGACCGGGTCAATGCGCTGTTCGATGCGGTCGTGGCCATCGGCACGAATCTCGATATCGAGGTCGTGCTCCGCGGCATAGTCGAGGCAGCCGTGAGCCTGGTAGATGCCAAGTACGGGGCAATGGGCGTGGTGGGCGAGGGCGGTCGGCTGGCCGACTTCATCCCGGTTGGCCTGACCGAGGCGCAGATCGGCGGCATCGATCACTGGCCCGAGGGCCGCGGGCTGCTTGGCGCGCTGATCACCCATCCCGAGCCGATGCGCATTCGGGACTTGAGCCAGCACGCGTTGTCATCTGGATTCCCGGCGGGCCACCCTCCGATGACGTCCTTCCTGGGCGCGCCGATCCGCATCCGTGACGAGGTGTACGGCAACCTGTACCTGACCGAGAAGCGCGGCGGCGGCGAGTTCGACGAGGAAGACGAGGCCGTTCTGGTGGCTCTTGCCGCTGCGGCAGGCGTGGCCATCGAGAACGCGCGGCTTTATGACGAGGCGCGCAGACAAGAGCGCTGGCTGCGGGCGAGTTCGGAGGTCACAAGCACGCTGCTGTCGGGATCCGGCACGAGGGAAGCGCTTGAACTGATCACCGTTCGCTCGCTCGAGATGTCCGGTGCTGACCTGGTTGTCCTCGCACTGCCGACCACCGATGGCAGCCAGCTTCAGATCGAGCATGCGGCTGGGGCGGGCGCCAGCGATGCGCTGGGGCTGGTGCTGACCACCGGCGCCTCGGCATCCGGGCACGTGCTGGCGACCGGCGAACGGATGACGGTGGATGACTTCCGCAATGATCCGCGCGTCAGCCAGGTGGCCAGAGCGCACATGGACCTCGGACCAGCGGTCTTGGTGCCGCTCGGCATTGCGGGCAACGTGCGCGGCGTGCTGACCGCGGGCCGGCGTCCCGGCGCGATGCAGCTAGCGCCCGCGGCTGCCGAAATGCTGGTGACTTTCGCCGGCCAGGCAGGCATTGCACTCGAGCTTGCCGAGCACCGCAGGCAGGCCGAACGGGCCGCGGTGTTCGAAGACCGCGACCGCATCGCCCGCGACCTGCACGACCTGGTCATACAGCGGCTGTACGCGACGGGCATGTCGTTGCAGGGAGCGGTCGCCTTCGTCGGCGCGCCCGAGGTCGCCCAGCGGGTCAGCGCAGCGGTCGACGCGCTAGACGAGACGATCAAGGAGATCAGGACATCGATCTTCGCACTGCAGGCCCGGCCCGAGGCCAAGCCGGTCAGCTTGCGAGCAAGGATCCTCCGGGTGTCCGACGAGATGACGGAGTTCCTTGGCTTCCCGCCCGCGCTGCGGCTCGAGGGCGAACTGGACGGTGGAGTTCCCGAGGATGTCGCCGAGCAGCTACTGGCTGCGCTCCGCGAGGCGCTCTCCAACGTGGCCAGGCATGCCACGGCCACCGCAGTCGACGTGCACGTCCGCGCGGCGGAGGTGCTGTCCCTGGTAGTGCGGGATAACGGAGTGGGCATCAGCGACAACGGCAGGCGGAGCGGGCTCGGCAATCTCGAGCAGCGAGCGAGGAAGGCGGGCGGATCGCTGCGGATCGAGCAGGCGGCAGCGGGCGGCACGGAACTGGAGTGGTGGGTGCCACTGGCTGGAGCGTCGGGCTGACCTGACTGGCTCGGTGTTGCTGCCGCGGCGGCGCGAGTTCAGTCCGGTGCGTGGTCGCGCGCCCACTGGCGATAGGCCTCGACCGCGGTGGGCAACGTGGGGTATAGCCGCCCGGGCCCGATCTTACTGGTCAGTCCGAAGGCTTCCAGCCTCGCCAGCAGGTCCTGTTTAACACGGGCAAGGGCGAACACGGCGCCTCTGCTACTGATTTCCTCGCGGAGGGCGTCCATGGCCTCGAGGGCCGTAAAGTCGACCTCGACGTTGGCCTCGACATTGAGCACGAACCATCGCAGCGGGGCGGGCTGCTGATCTGCGGCGGCTAGCGCCCGGCGGCGGAAGTCCTCGGCGTTGGCGAAGCACAGCGGCGCGTCGTACCGGTACACCACCAGGCCGGGAACGGTGCGGGCGTCGGGATAGTCATCCACGTCGTGCATCCCGGCCAGCCCTGGCACGAGGCCCTGGATCGCATCGTGCGGGCGGGCCACCCGTACAAGCAAGTCCGCAACCGACAACCCGATCGCTACCAGCACGCCGTACAGAATGTTGAAAGCCAGCACCCCCGCGCAGGCGGAGACGGCGATCACCAGCTCGGCGCGGCGGAACCTGAACAGCCGCCGAAACGCCGTCATGTCGATGAGCTGGATCGCGGAGTAGATGACTATCGCGCCTAGCGCCGCCGTCGGGAACCGCGCGAG
>JASHSO010000280.1 GCA_030038715.1 Streptosporangiaceae bacterium | reverse complement strand
CCACGGTGACCGCACCGCCGTAGCCGCGGCGACGCTGCTCCGGCGGCGTGTAGACGGGCCCGACGCGGACGATGCCGGCCGCCGGGCGGGTGCGCCCGGCCAGCGACACCGGGACACCGCCGGCCTCCCAGAGCATCAGGCCGCCGTGGCTGAGGAAGTCGGTGACGGTCCGGAACGGGTCCGCTGCGCCGGCTCCGGTCTCGGCGGTGAACGCCGCCTGCCAGGCGACGAGCAGCTCGGTGTCAGCCGGGCCGGCCACCCTGGCCGCGCCGGGCGGAAGCGGGTCCGGCGGCACCAGGCCGGCCAGCCGGAACAGCCTGGAGCGCTGTCGCGGGGTCGCGCTGCCGCCGGTCGCCGCGACCCAGGCCGCAGCTAGCTCCCCGGCATCGCTTCCGGCCACATTGACCGAGGGGGGTGTGCTGTCCGCAGCGTCCAGCAGGCCGAGTAGCGACGCGGCCGAACCTGCCGGCAGGCCGGTCAGCAGGAGCGGGAACGGCGGAGTCCGTAGGAACGCGCCGTCCACGTGGCCTTCGGCAGCTTGGTGCCAGCCGAAAAATGGCGGGGCCTCGCCGTAGTGCGACGCGCCGCTGTGCCGCATCGTCTCCAGCACGGTCAGCGGCACCGTATGCTCAACGGGCCTGGATCGCAGGTACTGGCCTGCCGCAGCGCGGAACCCCTCCCTGTCGCCGGTCATCTGCCAGGGCATACTCCATGATGATGATCGGGGCGTGTGTGGTGCCACCGGGATTACTCCGGCGCCCGGGCCCATGACCGAGCCGGACCGGCTGCGCGGTACGGGGTGCCGGGTGGAGTAACGGCCTCGTTCCGGGAAAGATGACGGCCAGGCTTGACGGCCGCGCACGGCGTGCTGCCGCTAACTCGGGAGGGCCTATGCAGGTCGCCGTGATCCGGCATCACGATATCGACGGCGCTGGCTTCATCGCGGACGCCTTCGCGGCTCGCGGGGCCGAGCTGGCGGTGTACCTGTTCCCGGCGGAGGGAAAGCTGCCTCCGCCGGACGGCGTCGACCACGTGGTCGTGCTGGGCGCGGCCTGGTCGGTGTACGGCGACGACGCGGCCGAGCTCGGAGTGGGCGAGGAGCTTTCCTGGCTGCGCGCGGTGGACGCGGCAGGCGTGCCGGTGCTCGGCATTTGCTTCGGCGCGCAGGCCCTCGCGGCAGCGCTGGGCGGGCGGGTCGAGCGGGCGCCGCGACCGGAGATCGGCTGGCGGAGCGTCGAGTCGCTCCGGCCGGACCTGATCGAGCCGGGGCCGTGGCTGGAGTTCCACTCCGACCGATGCGAGCTGCCTGACGGTGCGCAGCTGCTGGCCCGGACCGAGGTCTGCGCGCAGGCGTTCACCGTTGGGAAGCACCTGGCCGTGCAGTTCCATCCGGAAGTCGATGCCGCCCAGGTGCGGCGCTGGCTGAACGCCGGGGGCGCCGCTGAAGCGCTGGCAGTCGGCCAGGACCCGGACCAGCTCGCTGCGCAGACCGAGGCGGAAGAGGAAGAGGCGGCGCGCCGCGCCGACCGGTTGGTCGCGGCCGCGCTCCGGCTGGCTGGGGCAGACCTGACAGTACTGCGCGCCGGTCGAGGAGTGTGACAACCGAGCGGGACTCGGTAGAGGGTGTAGCTGTACAGCGGTCCGCCCATGACCGACGAAGGACAGGTGATCATGCCGGACATCCTGACGGCCTACGCCGAGCGCCAGCCCGACAAGCTGGCAGTCGTCGATGACCGGGGCAACGGGGACGCGCTTCGGTGGACTTACGCCGAATTCGAGGCGCAGGCGAACCGGGCGGCGAACGCCCTGATCTCGCTTGGCGCCGGGCGGGGCAGCAAGGTCATGTGGTGCGGGCCCAACTCGCCGCAGGTCCTCGCCGTCATGGGCGCCACCCGAAAGATCGGCGCGGTCGCCGTACCGCTCAACTACCGGTTCACCGCGTCCGAGGCTCAGTACGTGATAGGCCACAGCGACGCGGAGATCGCCTGCGTGGACGCGGAGTACGCACAGCTGTTCAGCGGCCTGGCGGGCAGCGTCGGGAGGCTAGGCCGGGTAGTCGCCTTCGGTGGTCGGCCGCTGTCGGGCATGGTTGGCGAGGACGTGATCGCAGAAGCCTCGGACCAGCCGCCAGCGGTCAGTGACGACGTGGTCGCCGGCGCGACGATGATCTACACCTCGGGCACCACGGGCAGGCCGAAGGGCGCTGTGCGGTACGGGGCCGATCAGGCTACGGTAGCGGGGCTGCTGAGTCTGCTGGGATATCGGCCCGACGACATCTACCTGACTTCGGGGCCGCTGTACCACAGCGGGCCGAGCGCTTTCATGAGCGCATCGCTGATCTTCGGCCAGACCCTCGTGCTGCAGCGCAAGTTTGATCCGGAAGACTGGCTGCGGCTGGTCGACGAGTACAGGGTGACGTCCACGTTCTCCGCGCCGGCGCTGATCCGGATGGTGTGCGCCCTCCCCGACGAGGTGAAGCAGCGCTACGACAGGTCGTCGATGCGGATCATGCTGGCCAACGCGGCACCGTGGAGCTTCGCGCTGAAGCAGCGTTACGTGGCCGATTTCCCCCCGGACTCGCTCTGGGAGATGTACGGGTCCACCGAGCTCGGCGTGGACTGCGTGCTCGAGCCACAGGACCAGATGCGCAAGCCGGGGTCGTGCGGCAAGCCGGCACCCGGCGTGGAGATCGTCCTGCTCGACGAACACGGCAACGAGGTGACCGGGACCGGGCCGGAGCACGCCGGCGAGCTGTTCGTGCGGTCCAGGGGGATCTTCAGCGAGTACTACAAGCAGCCGGACAGCTACGAGTCGGCACGACGCGGCGACCTGCACACGGTGGGCGACATCGCCTACCGGGACGAGGAGGGCTATTACTACATCTGCGACCGCAAGAGCGACATGATCATCTCCGGTGGCATGAACGTGTACCCCGCGGAGGTCGAGGCCGCGTTGGAACAGCACCCGGACATCTTCGACGTAGCCGTGTTCGGCATCCCGTCCGAGGAGTGGGGCGAGGTTGTGCACGCCGCCGTGGTGCTGAGGCCTGGGGCCACGCTTTCCGAGCGTGACGTCGCCAGCTACGCCCGCGAGCACCTGGCGAGCTACAAGGTGCCGCGGTCGGTCTCGTTCACCGAGGAGCTGCCGCGTACCGGGTCAGGCAAGTTGCTCAAGCGCCAGCTTCGCGCTCCCTACTGGGAGGGACGGGCCGCGCAGGTGAGCTGACCTGAGTGCTCCGGCGTGTGCAGCGTCCGCTGGCGTGTGCCGCGCCTCAGGCGTCCGCTACGTCGAAGATCATGCCGTGCACCGTCCCGCCGCCGATGCTCATGAGCTTCTCGACATCCTCGGCGGCCGCCTGGCCCGCTGGCGAACCCAGGGACTGCTGGAGCGACTGCACATCGTCCCAGTCCAGTTCGGCCACTAGGTAGTACAGCTCACCACCGCGAATCGGCGCTGCGTTCTGGCTGATGGTGTACCTGCGCAGCCCCGGCAGACTCCGGGCGAGCGGGATATGCACGTCTCGGTAGTGCTCGTCGAAGGCCTCTCGGTTCGCCGGGGTCCCGTAGAGCACAAGCAACCTCGCCATAGCGCCGATTCTAGCCAGACAGACTCGGCCGAGACCGGCGCGAGCAGTGCCACATATCACTTATTCTGCCCAGGTGATCAGCGAAGACTCTCCCCGGGTGAGCGGCGATGAGAGGCGGACAGCCTGTTCGTCCGCCAGGCCGCCGGCGCCGGAGCAGTCCGTCGTTGCGATAGCGCCGCCCGGCAGCGATCCCGGGACTTGGGTCGGCGCCCCGAGCGCGGCGCTGGCTGGTGACGACGTCGTGCTGGCTTACCGGGTTCGGCGCCCGCAGGACAAAGGGCGCGGATATGCGGTCGTGATTGCCAGATCCGCCGACGGCGTGGAGTTTGAGACGCTCCAGATCATCAGCAAAGGGGAGATGGACGCCGAGTCCCTGGAACGGCCAGCGCTGCTGCTGACGCCCGACGGCACCTGGCGCCTGTACCTCAGCTGCGCGACCAGGGGAACAAAGCACTGGCGAGTGGAATTGCTCGAGTCCTCGGCCCCCGATGCCTTTTCCGCCCGGCAACGCGCAGTCGTGCTGCCCGGGGACGCCACAAAAGCGGTCAAGGACCCGGTAGTCGTCCACCAGGACGGTAAGTGGCATGTGTGGGCGGCTGTCCATCCGCTGGCCGACCCGGCCCAGACTGACCGGATGACCACGGAGTACGCCACGAGCGCGGACGGCTACGACTGGACGTGGCACGGCCCGGCCTTGATGCCACGTCCCGGGCACTGGGACTCGCGTGGAGCGCGGGTCACCGCGGTGCGCTTCGAGGATGAGGGTGTCGTCGCCTTTTACGACGGCCGCGCCAGCGCCGAGGAGAACTTCGAAGAGCGCACCGGAGTGGCAACCGGCATCCTGCCGACTTCGCTGACGGCCGTTGGAGACGCCCCCGTGGCTCAGGGTCCAGGTCCGCTGCCTGGTCTGCGCTATCTGGAGATCTTGGATCTCGGCAGCGGGCACGAGCGGTTGTACTACGAGCTGACCAGGCCGGACGGGCTTCACGAGCTGCGCACCGAACTGCGCTGATCACGTTCTAGTACTGTCCGTCGCCGCACGTTGGTCCGCGCGTGCGCGGCCCTTCGGCCGCTGCTGCTTCGCGCTATTCGCGCGCGGGCTGTTTCGCACCGCCCCAGGGCGTCAGTACTCGCGTGGCCGGCCGTTCCGCGCCTGGCGCTGGCCGACTGGCCTAGCGCCCACCAAACCGCCGGATTCCTGCCGGGGCAGCAGCCAGTCTGTGAAGTCCTCGCCGGTTACCGAACTCAGCAGGACGACGTCATCCTCGAAGTACGGGATCAGCGCCCGGCGCTGGTCCCATGTCAACGGCCTGCGGCCGGGCGCGCCTTCTTGCAGGCTCCGCTCCAGCCGGTCAGTCAGGGCCGAACCGGCTGCATCCGGCAGCAGCGGCGCGACGGCCTGGCCGACCCGCAGCACCTTGGACATCACGCGGTGGCGGCTAGTTCGTGACGGGTGTGCCGTGACGTTCTCGCGCGGCACAGCCGAGATGACCCCGGCAGGTACGCCAAGGAAGCCGCAAATCCGGTCGAGGGTACCCGCCGGATCGTCGACCATGGTCCGGTAACGGAACAGCAGCACCTGCTCTCGCGGGAACACCGAGTAAAGGTGGTGCACCTGCCTGCCGTACAGGCCAAGTTCCTTATATCGCCAGAAATCCGCCCAGCCTGCAGCCTTGCGCTTCTCCTCAACCGCGCACGCCGCAAGAAAATCATCGATCGGATCCAGCCCACTCGACCAGAGGTGAGTCCAGTTCGAGTGGGCGCGCTCGATGGGGTCACGCAGCACGGCGATGAGCCTCGCGTGCGGTACGAGCGCGCGGATGCGCAGCTGAGCTTCGCCGTCATAGAGGTAGAAGGGCGTGGACTCACCGCGCAGCGCGCCCGTCGGCGCTGCATCGAACAGTTTCTCGTAATCTGGCCGCTTCCAGGTATGCTCCCGGTACGTCTTGGCGTCGCCAGGACCGCCCTGGGTGGGCGGCGGGCCATCGGTGAGGAAGAACTTGGGTTCCTTCACCGGCGACAGGTAGAGCGACGGATGCCGGGCGAGCGCTGCGTGCAGCGCCGTGGTGCCGGCCTTGGGAGCTCCCGCTACGAAGAAGTCTGGCAGTGCCACTGCAGTCCTCCCCGGCCGGGTAAACCTATTAGGTCGATGAGCTTAATAGGTTACTTGCCTGGAATGCTATGTGTACCCCGCGCGGACCGTCTCAAAGCGCGACGGGACGGATAGGTCGCGCCCCTCGGGGCTAGCTGGCGTGGCCGCACGGTCGCGACCCTCGGAGCTAGCTGGCGTGGCCGCACGGTCGCGACCCCAGAAGGCGAGCCGGCTCAGTCTGAAAGACGGGACCCTGACGCCCAGGTAGCGCCGACGAAGCGCCCGTCGACCAGGATCGGAACCGACGTGCTTGAGTCGATCTCCGCCGCGATCAGCACGTCTTGGCTGAGGCCCTTGGCAGCGAGCTCCCGGCCGCTGCTGCAGTTCATCAGCCCAGCGCAGAGGTCTGCCTGCACGGCTTCGAATGCAGCCGCTGCCGAACGTGCCGCTGGGCTGAGCCCGGTCACGCCAAGGCTGACGAGCGCGCAGATGACGGCGCCAGCGCCCCAGAGGTCCTCGGTAGCCAGGCGGAGGGAGTCGTCGGGCCAGCGCTCGCCAGCTGCGACCACGGCGATCACCGACGACTGGATGCCCTGGCTGGAGGGTGGCGTGCTGACCAGCCACTGCGCCACGGCGGTCCTGTTGCGTAGGCACGCGCCGATCACCAAGACGCCGCTAGCAGCCAGCCCGGCGGACAGGGCTGACCCGTTCGGCGAGGGCAGGACAATTCGTTGCAGGCCGTCGGCTGACCTAATGCTGGCGGGGGACAGGCTGATCGGCGACTGCCCGGACCGTGACCTGTCTGCGGCCAGGGTTGCCCGGTGCAGCCGGGCGAAATCTGTGGCAGAACTGTCTCGCCACCGGTACGGGAAGACTTCCGCTCCGCCGTCAATGGCGACGCTTAGTGCGGTGGTGAAGCTCAGCACGTCCACGACCACGGCGAAGGCGGCCCCGGCGCAGATGGCCGCGGCTCCGGGCGCGCCCCACTCCATTCGCACTGTTGCGGTCTGCTGGCCGTGCACGCGCTTCACCCCTGCACTGTTTCACGCGGCCCGCTTGGTGCGGTTCAGCCGCCGTACCACAGTGTCAGAGCCAGTCGGTAGCCTGCAGTTCAGAGACGGCGGCCAGTTGTCGCAGGGCTTGAGGAGTGCACGAGTATGAGCGCAGCCGGACAGACCGCAACGGGCCAGGACCTTACTGGCGAGCGCGCCGACCTGGTCCAGACGCTGGACAGGCACCGCGGCTTCCTGCTCCAGACCGTCCGAGGCCTTGACGACGAGCAGGCCTCGCGGCGGACTACAGCCAGCGAACTGTGCCTGGCCGGGATCATCAAACACGTGACGGCAGTCGAAAGGCAGTGGGCGGGCTTCATCGTTGCTGGCGCCTCGGCCGTTGGCCGCTGGGACGATGAGGCGGTGCTGCAGGAATGGCTGGACGGCTTCCGGATGCTCCCGGGAGAGACACTGCAGGGTCTGGTCGACGGGTATCAGGACACGGCGCGCCGGACCGACGCGCTCGTAGCGCGGCTGCCGGACCTGGATGCGGCTCACCCACTGCCGCAGGCTCCGTGGTACGAGCCGGGTGCCAGCTGGACGGCGCGGCGAGTCTTGCTGCACATCATCGCCGAGACCGCTCAGCACGCCGGGCATGCGGACATCATCAGGGAGTCGTTGGACGGCGCCAAGACGATGGGCTGAGCGCCACCTAGCCCAGTAGACGTCGGTATGGCTAACCGGTCGTCCGCCGCAATTTGGGCAGGATCATGAGATGAGCCGCGCACGGCAGGTACCGCCGACCGAACTGCGCCCGATGCTGGCAGTCCCGGGTGAGCTGCCGTCCGACGACGCGGGGTGGGCGTACGAGATGAAGTGGGATGGCTTGCGCGCGCTGGCCTACGTTCAAGACGGTCACGTCCGGCTCACTTCCCGCACGACGCGTGACATCACGCAGACGTATCCGGAACTGGCTGGCCTCGCTGAAGCCAGCGGCACAGATCAGGCGATCTTCGATGGGGAGATCGTGGCATTCGCGGGCGGTCCCTGGCCGGACTTCGAGGCGCTGCAACAGCGAATGAACATCGGCTCAGCAATTCAGGCGCGCGCACTAGCCGCCGAGATGCCGGTGAGCTACCTGGCATTTGACCTGCTCTGGCTCGGCTGGCACGGGCTGCTCAGCGAACCCTATGCGGACCGGCGAGCGCTGCTAGAAGGACTTGGCTTGGATGGGACACGCTTCCAGGTGCCGCCGTCCTTTGCAGCTGAGTCTGGCGCCGACATCCAGGCGCTGTCGGTGCAGCACGGTCTCGAAGGCATCATGGCCAAGCGGCTATTGTCCCGGTACGAACCCGGCAGGCGATCTCCGTCGTGGCGAAAGATCAAGAACGTCCATGAGCAAGAGGTTGTAATTGGCGGCTGGAAGCCGGGCGAGGGAGTCCGGTCAGGCCGGATTGGATCTCTGCTCGTCGGCGTCCACCGGGACGGGGAACTCATCTACTGCGGACATGTCGGCACCGGTTTCACCGAGCAGACGCTACGCGTGCTAGGCCGCAAGCTGGCGGGATTGCGCCGGGGCACCTCGCCGTTCTCGGCCACGGTTCCGGTGGACGATGCTCGTTCCGCTCAATGGGTCGAGCCGACCTTGGTTGCCCAGGTGGCCTTCTCGGACTGGACCAGGTCGGGCCGGCTTCGCGCGCCGTCATTCAAGGGCCTACGCGACGACAAGGATCCTGCCGACGTGATCCGCGAGCCCTGAAGCGGACGCTTCAGGGAGCCGGGTCGTCGAACTCCCCGACGCGCAGCCCGGCCGTGGCCGCGACGGCTGTGTTCATGGGTCGTCGCCATCGCATGACACACTCTCGGGCTGTTGGCCCAGTCGTGATCTCAAGCCACCGCTAACGTTCTGGTTGCCCGACCGCACTCTCCCGGGGAGAGGCCATGAGGTTCAGCATTCTCGGATCGCTGCGGGCCGAAGCCGATGACGGGTCTCCGCTGACCCCCATGCGGCCCGCACAGCGAAGCACACTGGCCGTGCTGCTCCTGCGGGGATCGCAACCAGCAACCAAGGCGTTCCTGATCGAGGCCCTGTGGGGTGACAACCGGCCTGGTGATGCCGACACGGCACTGCGCGTGCGGATGCGCGATGTCCGGCGCGTGCTAGGCGGCCACGACCGGCTCAGGACGCACCATCTCGGCTATCAGATGATCGTCGAACCCGGCGAACTCGACGCCGACAGCTTCCGTGCTCTCATCGCGCGCGGACGGGCCGCGCTTGACAATGGCGACACGCAGGACGCTGCGCGCCTGCTCGAGCAGGCCTGCCGACTGTGGGAAGACCCGCCCTTGACCGACCTGCCCGACACTCCCCTCATGCGGATGGCGGCCACGAGCCTGCTCGAGCAGCGTCGCGATGCGCAGGAATGGCTCATCGATGCGCGGCTAGCGCTGGGCCAGCATCATGTGGCCCTCACGCACATACGCGCGGTTATCGCGGCCGATCCGCTGCACGAGCACTCGCACGTGCAGCTCATGCTGGCGCTGTACCGCTGCGGCCAGAAAGCGGCAGCGCTCAACGCTTACGCCAGGCTGCGCGCACTGACTGTTCGCGAGTTCGGTCAAGATCCTGGCCCAGAGGCACGGGAGATGCTTGGCCAGATCCTCAGTGACAGTCCTCAGCTGCGGTTCCGTTCCACGGCGCTCACGGCCGGCCTGGACTCCCGGCCCGCCTGGATCCCCGTGTGTCAGCTTCCGGCGCCGCCGCCCGACTTCACCGGCCGTGCCGCGGCTATCGAGGCGATCGCCCGGCACATGCCCGCAGCCACAATGGCGGTGACGGTCATCACCGGACCACCCGGGGCCGGCAAGTCTGCTCTCGCGGTTAACGCGGCTCACCTGGCACGGAACGCGTTTCCTGACGGCCAGCTCTATGTGAGCCTGGGCGGTCTCGGCGCGCCTCGCGAGGCACTCGACGCACTCGGCGAGCTCGTGCGCTCGCTTGGTGTCCCGGCTACCAGAGTCCCTGCCGACATCGCCGAGCGCGCTGCCTTATACCGGTCCATCCTGGCCGGGCGCAGGGTGCTCGTGCTGGCAGACGATGCGGCCTCGGCGGCCCAGGTTCGCCCCCTGCTGCCGGGCACCCAGGGGTCGGCAGCGATAGTGACCAGCAGCTTGCGGCTGGTAGACCTGGAAGGAGCGCACAGCCTCGCCATAGCCGAACTGAGCGACGAGGAGTCCTTGGCCCTG
>JASHSO010000279.1 GCA_030038715.1 Streptosporangiaceae bacterium | reverse complement strand
GCTCCATAGCCGCGATCCCGGCGGCCGTTCGAGCCGAGCGGACGGCCGCGAGGGACCGCCCAGATGCCGTGCAGCACCACTCGGCCACGCAGCACCCGGCCACTCTACGACCCGCATTAGTGCGCAAAATCAGCCCCCGCCAATTGCGAATCCGCAGGTCACAAGCCATGGCCGGGCCGAGGCACCGAATCGTGAGCCAACTCAGGTCCAGATCTCCGGGCGAAGCACCGAGCCCGCGTCCACCGCTGCGAACCGGCGGGCGGCCTCCTTCAGATGAGCTAGCGCCTCGTCTTGCCGGCCCGCCGCATGCAGCAGGTCGGCGATGTTGGTATGCAGCGCGGCTAGCCGGTGCTGGTCGCCGAGCTGGCTGCCTGCCGCCAGCGCTTCCTGAGCCGCGGCGAGCGCCTCGTCCGCACGGCCCGCCTCGGCGAGCATCCGCCCGAGGTTGTTCAGGGCAGCCACCGCCGTACCCGGCTCGGCAAGCTCGCGTGCCCGGGCCAGGCTGGCGCGCAGGTAGCCCTCGGCATCGGCGGCTCGGCCGTCGCCGGCGGCCACCATGCCAAGGACGTTGCGCGCTTGCGCGCGCCCGGTCGCGCGCTGGAACCCCTACCGCACCCCGCAGGCTCGCGCCGCGAGTCGGCGAGCCAGGTAGCCGGGTGAGGAGACCCGGACCAGCCGAGGCCCGGGTCCGGCTCAGTCGGTCCGGACGTTGACGTCGTCGGCCTGGACTGCGTGGACTCCCGGCAGCTCGGTCAGCCCAGCTGCCAGGTCGTTGACCGAGCCGCGGCCGTGCAGGAGCAGCAGCACCTCCACGGTGCTACGGTCGGCCACCGCTGTGCCGCCAGCCAGCTCATGGCCAACAGTCTGTGTTGACAGCCGGTCGACCACGAACCCGCGAGCGGTGACGAACTGCAGGACCTCGCGCAGCAGCCCCCGACCGTCCGGATAGCGGACCCGCAGCGTCGACAACGCAGTCCTCGACCTCGGCAGCCGCCTGGTCAGCGGCGGGAATGCCAGCGCTACCAGGAGGTAGCCCGCCACCGCCACGAGCGCGAGCAGCGGCAGTCCGGCTCCGGCGGCGGCGCCCACCGCGGCCGTCACCCAGACCGAGGCGGCGCTGGTAAGCCCGCGCACCCCATCCTGGCGGACGAAGATCAGCCCGGCTCCGAGGAAGCCCACGCCGGTGACGATCTGCGCCGCCACCCGGGACGGATCGACCACGACCAGGCGCGGCTCGAGGACGTCGCTGAAGCCGTACTTGCTCACCAGCATGAACAGTGCCGCGCCCGCACCGACCAGGGTGTGCGTGCGCAGTCCCGCGCCCTTCTGCTTCAGCTCGCGCTCAAGGCCGATGACCGCAGACAGCACCAGGGCCAGGGCGAATTCGCCAACCTGCAACGGGCCCTCGACGTTGTGGCTGCCGAGCGCCATCAGATGGCCGTACTGCACGCTGGCCCCCGTTCCCCGGCGAAGCCCGTTACGAGCGGCCGTCGAAAACTGGCGGAGATTGCCAGCTTCCCACTTGCGCGCGGCTTATGCACCTTTGCGGGAGGTGGCCGGGGTCCCGGCGTAATTCCGGTGAGCGGCCGGGCTCGTGGTCATCACCGGGGCGCACGCTGGCTGGCGTGGTCGTCGTCGGTGAGGCGCTGTTCGAGGTGGCTGAGTAGCTCGTTGCAGTCCCGGACCGCGTCGAGGTCGTCGCCCAGGATGCCGGTCAGCTCGCGTGACCAGGCGGCGCGCAGGGCGCGCAGGTTGGCCGCGGCGCGTTCGGTCGGGGTCACGGCGATCCCGCGTCCAGTCGTAGCGGAGCGGGAGATCATTCCCTTGTCTTCCAGGCTGCGCAGGGCCGTGCTGACGTTAGTGCGCTGCAGTCGGGTGCGGCGGGCGATCTGGCTGGGCGCGGCGCCGGGGTACAGGTCGACGACTCGCATGACCTGCCGCTCGGTCTCGGTCAGCGGCACCCACTCGGGAGTACGGGCGCGCACGAGCCGGCCGACGTTGAGGATCAGATCGGCCAGGTCGGCGAGCGGGTCATCCCCGGCATCATCGGGCATGGACATAGTGTATTGAGTTATAATAAGATAATTATGTGTTCATAACTCAGGACGAGCCTCGTACCCTGCCGGAGGCCGCCCCCGGCACCGCGGGCGCGCGGCCGCTGCCCGCCCGGCGCCGGCCGGGACTGGTGCTGATCCTCGGATCGCTGAGCGCCCTCGGCGCGCTGTCGATCGACATGTACCTGCCGGCCATGCCGAGCATGAGCCGGCAGCTACATGCCAGCGGGCCGGCCATCCAGCTCACCCTGACCGTGTTCGTGATCGGGCTGGCAGCGGGCCAGGTGCTGGCCGGACCGCTGTCGGACATGTGGGGTCGGCGGCGGCCCCTGCTTGCCGGGATGGCGCTGTACGTGGCCGGGTCGGTGTGGTGCGCGCTAGTCCCGGGCATCGGCCAGCTCATAGCCGCCCGCCTCGTGCAGTCGCTCGGCGCCGCCGTGGCCGCGGTCCTAGCCCGCGCGATCGTAGCGGACCTGTTCCGCGGCACCGCCATGACTCAGTTCTTCTCCGCCCTCATGCTGGTCAACGGGGTCGCGCCGATCGCGGCACCCGTCATCGGCGGCCAGCTCCTGACCGTCGCGACCTGGCGGGCAATCTTCGCCCTGCTCGCCGGCGCGGGCGCCGTCCTGCTGCTAGCGGTCGCTGTCGCGCTGCCCGAGTCGCTGCCGGCCCCACGGCGGCAGCCCGCCAGCTTGCTCCCCACCGCGCGGTCCCTGGCCGGGCTGGCCAGCGACTGGCGCTACCTGCGGTACGTGCTGGCCGCGGCGTTAATGTTCGCCGCCGTGTTCGCCTACATCTCCGGCTCCTCGCTCGTCCTGCAGCAGGACTACGGGCTCAGCGCCCAGCAGTTCAGCCTGGTCTTCGCCGTCAATGGCCTGGGCATCGTGCTCTTCGGGCAGGCCAGCGGATTCCTCGCCGACCGCGCCGCTAGCGAACGCACCCTGCTCCGCTTCAGCCTGGCCGCGGCCAGTCTGGGCGCGCTCGGCGTCCTGCTGGCCGCCGCGCTCGGCTTGCCCTTGCCCATGCTGCTGGTCTGCCTGTTCGCGGTGGTGTCGATGCTCGGGGTGGTGCTGCCCAACGCCACTTCCCTGGCCATGGCGGATCACGGTTCCGCCGCCGGGGCGGCATCCTCGCTGCAAGGGCTGCTGCAGTTCCTGGTCGGCGGCCTCGCCGCCGCCGCCATGGGACTGGCCGGCCAGGGCACCGCCGTCCCCATGGCCGCCACCATGTTCGCCTGCACGGCCGCTGCGGTGGCGATCCTGCTCACCCGCCGCCGCGGTTCCCGCTAAGGCCGCGAGACGTTCCCACTTCCGCGCGGCTTAAGCCCTGCGCGAAGGCCTAGTCGCGGCGAGTAGCCAGGAGTATGGGGATCTGCCTGGCGGTTCGCCGCTGGTACTCCGCGTACGGCGGAAAGGCGGCGACGGCCCGCTTCCACCACTCGGCCCGCTCGCTGCCGTCCAGTTCGCGGACTTCCACCGGGAACGGCTCCGGCCCGTCCTGCAGTATCACCGACGTCGGATCGGCCTTCAGGTTGTAGTACCAGACGGGGTTCGTCGGCGCGCCGCCCTTGGAGGCGACAAGCAAGTACTGGCCGTCGTGCTCGACGCGCATCAGCGCCATCTTGCGGATCTTCCCTGTCTTGTTGCCGCGCGTCGTGACGATGACCACGGGCAGCCCGGTGTCACGCAAGGTGTTCGCGCGCTGCCCGCCCGATTCCTCGTACTCGGCGACCTGGTCGCGTACCCATTGCGCCGGGCTCGGCGCATATTCGCCATCAAGACCCATGCGCAGGACTCTAACCCGGAGTCGGCCGCTCGCGGGCGCCTGCTACGGCGATGACCTCGCCCAGCGACGGCACGGCGCCGTGGCGGCGGCGGATGACGTCGGCGATAAGCCCGGTCCAGCCGGTCTGGTGCGAGGCGCCCAGGGCCGCGCCGTTGTCGCCGTTGAAGTACTCGCCGAACAGCAGGTTGTCCCGCCATGCGGGGTCGTCTGCTAGCAGCGCGGCCTGCCCGAAGCAAGGCCGCCTGCCGCCGGGGCCGGGGGTGAAGATGGAGATGAGCCGGTCCTGCAAGTCCGCCGCGATCGCGCGGAACGGCAGGCGCTGGCCTGAGCCTGTTGGGTACTCGAGGGTCAGGTCGTCGCCGAAGAACTGCTGGTAGCGTCCGAGCACGCTGATCACCAGGTAGTTAACCGGGAACCAGACAGGGCCACGCCAGTTGGAGTTGCCACCGAACAGCGGCGTAGTC
>JASHSO010000278.1 GCA_030038715.1 Streptosporangiaceae bacterium | reverse complement strand
ACTGCTCGCTGCTCGTTGACGGCCGCGATCATTCGCCCCACATCGGGGCGCCGGGCTGGCACGCCTGAGAAGACTAGCCGACCTGGCGGCGGCGAAAAAAACTTCTGATATTTCCAGTCATCTTCTCGCATCGTCGGCCGACAGGAGATATTGGTACGTTATGCCCGGTCAGCGCCCCACAGGCTCCCGCACGAAGGGATCCTGGCTGCCGAGGCTCGCCGGGCTCGTCCTGATCGTGCTGGTAGCCGCGGGCGGCATCACGGCCTATCTGGTCGTGGTCCCGCAAGGTCGCGCTGCCCGGCCCTTGCCGTCGAAGGTGGTCAGCAACCAGTCCGTGGGCCTGGTCGCCGAGGCCGCCGCCACTACCGGTAGCCAGCTCATCCAGCTACTCGGCCTGCAGGGATCCCCGTCCTTCACCCCGTTCGCGGCGGCCGAGCAGGCCCAGGGGACGCCGGAGTGGTACGCGGACCTGATGGCCGGGAACACCTACATCTTCATCTTCCTGCCGAGCGACAAGTGCCTCGCAGCGACCGGCAAAGCCAAGCTCGTCCTGCAGCACTGTGACCTGAGCGCGAGGCAACGCTGGCGGCGACTGCACACCGCAGTCGTGCGAGACGGCCACGACTTCTACCAGTACGCGAACCTCGCTGACGGCAGGTGCCTGTCCCAGCTAGGCGCCGCGCCCGGCGAGCTTTCCGGAGCAGGCCTGGCCAGGTGCGACCCGGTCCAGCCTGCCAGTCAGCTGATCGCGTTCTGGTGGCAGTCCGTCTAGGCGGTCAGCCGAAGAGCGCGGGCAGGGCCGACGCGTGCGCCGCAGCAAGCTCCTCGAGCGGCAGGGTAAAGCTGCCTGCGACCGCGAGCGCAGAGCCGCCGGTGACGCCGATCGCGACACTGGCGACGTTGGCCTCCACGCACAGGCCGGCAAACTCCTCCTCACCGCCTTGCCTGACGCTCACGATTGCGCGGGCTGAGGATTCACTGAGCAGGAACGAGGCCGGCTCTCCTGGCAGCGTTACCACACACCCGGTGCGGCCTGTCAGGCATGCCTCGGCCAGCGCAACCGCGAGCCCGCCGTCGGACAGGTCGTGAGCGGATGAGAGCAGGCCACGGGCGCAGCCTGCCACCAAGACGGCCGCCAGCGCGGCCTCGGCAACGAGGTCCACCCTGGGCGGCCGGCCGCCCAGGTGCCCGTGGGCAAGCCACGCCCACAGCGAGCCGCCGAACTCCGGCCTGGTCTCGCCGAGCAGCACAATGCTGGCTCCTGGCGCGGTGAATCCGGACGGCACGCGGCGCCGTACATCGTCGTGCACGCCGAGGACGCCGATCACCGGGGTGGGATGGATAGGCGTGCTGCCGGTCTGGTTATAGAAGCTCACGTTGCCCCCGGTCACCGGAATGCCAAGCGCCAGGCAGCCGTCCGCCAGGCCGCGGACTGCCTCGGTGAACTGCCACATCACGGCCGGGTCCTCCGGAGAGCCGAAGTTGAGGCAGTTCGTCACGGCAAGCGGGCGGGCTCCGGTCGCCGCCACGTTCCGGTGCGCCTCGGCCAGCGCCAGCTGCGTGCCCGCGTACGGGTCGAGCTGGCAGTATCGGCCGTTGCCGTCGGTCGCCAGTGCGACACCAAGGCCGGTCGTCTCGTCCACCTGGAGCAGGCCGGCGTCATGCGGCATTGCTAGGACGGTGGCCCCGCGCACATAGCGGTCGTACTGCTCGGTGACCCAGGTCTTGTCACCCGCGTCCGGCGAGCCGATCAGCAGCAGCACTGCCTCACGCAGTGCTGCGCCGTCGCCCGGCAGCCCGCGCCGCGCAGGATCGTCGGCCGCCAGCGCGTCCTGGCTGGCTGGGCGGCGGGCGGGCCGGTCGTAGACGGGCCCATCGGCCGCGGCGCTGGCTGGCGGTATGTCCACCACCTGCTCGCCTTGCCAGCTCATCTCCAGCCTGCCGGAGCCGGTGACCTCTCCGATGACCGTGGCTTGCACATCCCACTTGGCGCAGATCGCCATGAAGCTCTCGACTCCCGCCGGGGCGACGATCGCCATCATCCGCTCCTGGGACTCGCTCATCAGGATCTCAGCGGGCCCCAGCGTGAGGTCGCGCAGCGGGATCGTGTCCAGCCGGATCCGCATCCCGGTGCCGCCTCCGGCGGCCAGTTCCGTGGTCGCGCACGCGACTCCGGCCGCGCCCAGGTCCTGGACGCCGACCACCAGCCCGGCCTGGTACAGCTCCAGGCAGCACTCGACGAGCAGCTTTTCAAGGAACGGGTCGCCCACCTGGACGCTGGGCCGCTTGGCGCCCTCGCCGTCACCGCCAAAGGAGGCACTGGCCAGCACCGATGCCCCGCCGATGCCATCGGGTCCGGTGCGCGAGCCCAGCAGGATCACCTGATTGCCGGGTCCAGTCGCGGCCGCGAGCTGCAGGTCATGCGGCCGCAGCACCCCCACGCACAGCGCGTTGACCAGCGGGTTGCCCGCGTAGCAGGGGTCGAAAGCCAGCTCGCCGCCGATGTTGGGCAAGCCAAGGCAGTTCCCGTAGAAGGAGATGCCGCGCACCACACCAGGTAGCACGCGGTGGGTATCTGGCACATCGGCAGGGCCGAACCGGAGTGCATCCATCACCGCTACCGGACGCGCGCCCATGGCCAGGATGTCCCGGACGATGCCGCCAACGCCCGTGGCCGCTCCCTGGAACGGCTCCACGTACGAGGGATGGTTGTGCGACTCGATCTTGAACGTCACGGCATAGCCCTGGCCGATGTCCACCACGCCGGCGTTGTGGCCGATGCCGGCCAGCAGTGCCGTGGTTGGTGGTGCCTTCTCGGCGAACTGCCGCAGGTGCTTGCGGGATGACTTGTACGAGCAGTGCTCGCTCCACATCACCGAGTAGATCGCGAGTTCGGCGTCCGTGGGCCGGCGCCCGAGCAGGCTCACAATCCGCTGGTATTCCGCGGCCGTCAGGCCGAGCTCGGCAAACGGCTGGGGTTGGTCTGGCGTAGCGAGTGCCCTGGCCACAGTGTCCTGGCTCACGCCGCAGCGACCACCTCGAGCACCGAACGGAAAAAGTCAAGGCCCTGATCGGACGGGCCCGTCAGGGCGTCGATGGCGTGCTCGGGGTGCGGCATGAGGCCGACCACGTTACCCGCCTCGTTCGTCACTCCAGCGATGTTCAGTGCCGAGCCGTTGGGGTTACCGCCGACGTAGCGCGCGAGTACCTGGCCGGCCTCAAGCCGGGCCAGCGTCTCCTGGTCGGCAACGTAGGCACCCTCGCCGCTCTTGAGCACGACCGTTATCTCCTGCCCGCCTCGGTACCGCCTGGTCCACGCGGTCTCAGCGTTCTCGATCCTGACCTGAATGTCCCTGTTGACGAATCGCAGTGCGCGGTTACGAGTGAGCGCCCCAGGCAGCAGGTGCGCCTCGCACAGTATCTGGAAGCCGTTGCAGATGCCGAGGACGGGAAGACCACGGCGCGCGGCCGGGATGATCTCCGACATGACCGGCGCGAATCTGGCAATCGCGCCGCACCTGAGGTAGTCCCCGTACGAGAAGCCGCCAGGAAGGATCACTGCATCAACGCCGTGCAGGCCCGAGTCACCGTGCCAGAGCTCCACCGGTTCCGCGCCCGCGCACCGCACCGCCCGGCGGGCGTCGTGATCATCAAGTGAGCCAGGGAAGGTGACGACGCCGATCCGCACTGTCACGAGCGCCCTGCCAACTGGCGCGCCGTGGCAGCTCCCCGGCGTCCTAGCGGGCGGCGCATTCCAGCAGGCTACCTGCTCAGCCCGCGTCCCTGAGCTGCGAAGCAGGCAGCAAGCTCAGCGGCGCGTCGGTTCGCCACTCGATCTGCTTGCGCAGCGAGACCACCGTCCCCTGGCCCGGTCTGCTGCGCAGGCTCACGTCGTCGACGCAGGCCTTCATGATCGCTAGCCCGCGGCCGGATTCCGGGAGTTCTGCTGGGATCTCATCCCTGGCCTTGCGCCGAGAGGAGATGATCCGGCTGGCAAGCACGCCGGGGGAGCCAGGCGCGGGCGCCGTCGGAACGGGCGTGCGCTTGCGCAGTCTGACGACGCCCCCAGCCGACGGCCGGACGACGCGGCGAAAGCCCAGCCTGGCCGCGTCGAACCCGCGTCCACCGTCAACCACGTCCACAACGCAACGCTTGCTATCGATGCGCGCCACGACCTCGTATCTGCGCCCAGGTCCGGCGTGCCGCAGGACGTTCGTGCACGCCTCGGTCACCGCCAGGAGCAGGTCATCGACGCACGCCTCGCCCAGGCCCAGCCGACTGAGGGTGTCGCCGAGCACCCGTCGCATTACCGGCACGCTCAGCGCCTCCCGGGGGAACACCAGGCAGAACTCCACATCTACGGCTGGTCCCCCAGAATGGAACACCCGAGATCGCATCCGCTCCTCAGCCCCGTCGCGGCTACACACAGTTCACATTGTGGAGGCTTCCCCGGACTAGCAGTGGTAATCATGAACTTAGGCGATCTCTGGACGAACAGTGCGGTTCCGGTTGCTCGGCGCGCTGCTCCCGTGACGTCGCTGACCTGCACTAACAGGTGCAAGCGAGGCATCTGCCGCACCAGTGGGTAATATCCGGCCGACATTCTCGTCAAAATCCGCACAGCCGCGTGGATGCCGAACCAATGGCCGAGGCACGCCGGAAATCAGGGCCTTTTCTGGACCCAAACCTTGGCCCGGCTAAATGCTGCCCACCGGGTGCCATCGCCGCCGCAATCCGCCGCCGCTCGGCGAGTGCCGCCAGCCCTCCGCCGAGAAACCCTGCCCAACCACGGCACCCCTACATTCGTCTCACTGATCAGCACATCAGACGAGTCACCCGGGGTTGTCATGCGCCTTCGGACCAGGTGCACTGGGGTTGCCATCGTGATCGTCGCACTCACGCTGGCAGCCTGCGGCAGCCCTGCCCCACCCGCGTCGCCCAGCCCGTCCGCCGCGCCCACCCGGTCCGCGGCGCCGACTGCCACGAGCAAGCCCGACATCTTCGAGCCCGCCGCCGTGAGCTTCATCTCGCCCTGAGTGGGCTGGGTCCTCGGCCAGGGCCGCTGCGAGGCCTGCGCAGCGCTCCGGGTGACCCGGGACGGCGGCGAACACTGGGTGGCGCTGCGGGTGCCGAACGCCGTGCTCGGCTACTACAGCACGTCGGCAGATGCAGTCACGAATATCGCGTTCGCCAACGCGGCCGATGGTTACCTCGACGGACCTGGGCTGCTCGTGACCAGCGACGGCGGCACGTCCTGGCTCCGCGCAGACCTGCCGCCAGTGCAAACGCTGGCACTCGGCAGCCACGACGCCTACGTGATCACCAAGGCGCCGCGCACGATGACAGCGAGCTTGTATCGGGCATCCATCGGCAGCAACCGGTGGACCCACCTGGCGCTACCTGGTGATACGAGTCACCCAGTGTCCTACAACACGCCCAGCGGTCAACTGCTGCTATATGCCGAAGCCGGCACGCTCGTCCTGATGCAGCCCGGGATCACCGGGCCGGTCAACACACCCAGGTCGGTTGGGTACATCTGGGTCAGCACGACTGACGGCACCCACTGGGCTGCTCGCAGCGTCCCATGCACGTCACCGCGCGGCGGCGGCGCCGATGTCTTGTCGATTGCCCGCGGTCATCCAGATGCCTGGCTGCTCGATTGCTTCAATAACGAGCAGTCATCGCAGGAGCAGAACACCCAGCACATCCTGTACGGCACCGCGAACGCGGGGCTGTCATGGGTTAGGCTTGCGGACCCCACCACGCACAACATGCCCGAGCTGCTCGCCGACAACGGCTCGGGGCACGCCTTCCTTGCCACCGTTGGCGACAGGGACTATCTGGTCGCCACATTCGACGGCGGCCTGAACTGGCGTACTGTGATCATTTCCGGCGGCAGCTTCTCTGGCTGGTCCGACTTGGGCTTCGTCAGCTCCTCGGTCGGGTTTGTTGTTGGGCCTACGCACTATGCGCCCGAGCACCTCTACCGCACGCAGGACGGCGGCCGCAGCTGGCAAGTGCTGCGCTTCTAGCCCGGCCTGACCGTGAAGTCCTCGATCACCGGGTTGGCCAGCAGTTCCCCGGCGAGTTCCGCGATCCGCTGCTCGGCCAGCGGCTCGGCGAGCTCGAGCTCGAATCTCTTGCCCTGGCGAACCCCGGCAACCTGGCCAAAGCCGAGGCGCTGGCAGGCGCGAGCGATCGCCTCGCCCTGCGGGTCGTGGATCTCGGGCTTGAGCATGACCTCGATGACGAACCTCTGCACACCAGAACAGTACGTGGCGCGGCCTAGGGTTGAGCGCCTGCGCGCCGGTAACCTTGCCATCAGACAGCCCAGATTCGTGACATGGATCACCATCGCAGCCAGGACTTGCGGGTCTTGACCGGACCCTGAACGCTGCTAGTACTGTCGCAGCGCAACACGGACTCACGGTCCGCCGGCCAGGGCTAGCGCTGGGCCGGGCATGAGCATGCAAGGAGTGGCACGTGACCGTCAAAGATGCCGGCCGCGCCGTCTCCCGCACTGCCCCGCGAGCAACAGCCCGCGACACCCACAGGCAGGCGGACTCGGCCGAGCTGATACAGCTACTCACCCCGGAGGGCGAGCGAGCCGAGCACCCCGACTACCCGCTCGAGATATCGGCGGATGAGATCAAGGCCCTGTACCGCGACCTCGTCATCGTCCGCCGGATTGATTTCGAGGCGATTGCCTTGCAACGCCAGGGCGAACTGGGGATCTGGGCCTCGCTGCTGGGGCAGGAAGCCGCCCAGGTCGGCTCGGGACGGGCGCTGCGGCCGGGCGACATGGCCTTCCCCACCTACCGCGAGCATGGCGTCGCCTGGTGCCGCGGCGTGGATCCGGTCAAGCTGCTGGCGCTGTTCCGCGGGGTCAGCCACGGCGGCTGGGATCCTGCCGAGCACAATTTCCACCTCTACACGATCGTCATCGGCAGCCAGGCGCTGCACGCCACCGGCTACGCCATGGGCATCCAGCGCGACGGCGCGATGGGTGAGGACGGCGACGCGACCATCGCCTACTTCGGCGATGGCGCCACCAGCCAGGGTGATGTCAACGAGGCCTTCATCTGGGCATCGGTCAACAACGCGCCGGTCGTGTTCTTCTGCCAGAACAACCAGTGGGCGATCTCTGAGCCGCTGGAGCGGCAGAGCCGGGTGCCGCTCTACCACCGCGCTCACGGCTTCGGCTTCCCGGGCGTAAGGGTCGACGGCAACGACGTGCTCGCCTGCCTCGCGGTGACCAGGAAAGCCATGCAAGCTGCTCGGGAGGGCCAGGGGCCGACGCTGATCGAGGCCTTCACCTACCGGATGGGGGCGCATACCACCACCGACGACCCAACCAGGTACCGGCTGTCGGCCGAGCTCGAGGCGTGGAAGCTGAAGGATCCGATCGAGCGGGTCAAGCAGTACCTGATCCGAGGCGAGCTTGCCGACATGCGGTTCCTTGACGACATCGATGCCGAGGCGGCCGCCGTCGGCAAGCGGATCCGGGCCGCGTGCCAGGCGATGCCGGACCCGCCGCCAGGATCGATGTTCGACGACGTGCTCACCGCCGAGACCGCGCAGCTTGCCGCCGAGCGCGCCGAGTTCGCCGCTTACCTGGACTCGTTCGCGGACGAGCAGCGCGAACTGGCACGGGAGGGACGATGACCACCCTCACGCTGTCCAGGGCACTCAACGAAGGGCTGCGCAAGGCGCTGGAGAACAACCCCAAGACGCTGATCATGGGGGAGGACGTGGGCAAGCTCGGCGGCGTCTTCCGCGTCACTGACGGGCTGCAGAAGGACTTCGGAGAGGCCCGGGTGGTGGACACCCCGCTCGCCGAATCCGGAATCGTGGGTACCGCTGTCGGGCTGGCGCTGCGTGGCTACCGCCCGATCTGCGAGATTCAGTTCGACGGCTTCGTGTTCCCCGCCTTCGACCAGATCGTGTCGCAGCTGGCCAAGATGCGGTACCGATCGCTTGGGTCGGTCCGGCTGCCGGTCGTGATCAGGATTCCGTTCGGCGGCGGCATTGGCGCCGTAGAGCACCACAGCGAATCGCCGGAGGCCCTGTTCGCGCACACTCCAGGTCTGCGGGTGGTCGCCTGCGGCGGCCCGGCGGATGCCTACACCATGATCCAGCAGGCAGCTCTGAGCGACGACCCAGTGATCTTTTTCGAGCCCAAGCGTCGCTACTGGGATAAGGCAGAGGTCGATACCGACGGCGGGCTGGCCGTCGCACCGCCAATGGACCAGGCCCGGATCGTGGCCGCCGGCACCGACGTGACGGTCCTGTGCTACGGGCCGATGGTGCGGACGTGCGGCGAGGCTGCGGTCGCTGCGCGCGAGGAAGGCCGGTCGATCGAGGTGATCGACCTGCGCTCACTGGCTCCTCTGGATACCGGCACGATCTTCGAGTCGGTCCGCAAGACCGGCAGGTGCGTCGTCGTGCACGAGGCCGTCGTCACCGGCGGCATCGGGGCAGAGGTCGCGGCCCGGGTGACGCAGGAGTGCTTCTACAGTCTTGAGGCTCCCGTGCTGCGAGTCGGCGCCTACTCCACTCCCTACCCTCCCTCCCGGATGGAGGAGTACTACCTGCCCGACCTGGATCGCATCCTGGACGCGGTTGACCGCACGTTCGGCTACTGAGAGGGCCTCATGTCTGAGCTCAAGGAGTTCAAGCTCTCTGACGTCGGCGAAGGCCTGACCGAGGCCGACATCGTCAGGTGGCACGTGCAGCCTGGTGACAAGATCACCGTCAATCAGGTCATCGTCGAGATCGAGACCGCCAAGGCTGTGGTCGAGCTGCCGAGCCCGTACGAGGGCGTGGTAGCGGACCTGCTCGTTCCCGAGGGCGCGACAGCCGACGTCGGCACGCCGATCATCTCGGTGAGCGTCGGGCCTGGCGAGCCGCCGACACCGCGGCCGGTGAGCGAGATCGAGGACCTCGTTCCGCCGCGCCCGGAGGGTGCGGTGGAACCGGGCATTATCGGCAGTCCGGCACCGAAGGCCGAACGGCAGGCGGTGCTGGTGGGTTACGGCGTCAAGCTCGGCACCACGACCCGGCGACCGCGCAAGCCGGCAGCAGGCCGGGGCGGCCGCACGCCGGTCCCGCCGACCGGGGACGTCGAGCCTGTCCGGCCTGCAGTGCCGATCGAACGGGACGCCGGACCGGCACGCCCGGCGGGGAACGGCCGGGTGCTGGCCAAGCCGCCGGTCAGGAAGCTAGCCAGGGACCTCGGGGTCGAGCTGGGCGGGCTGACCGGGACCGGACCGGAGGGCTCGATCACCCGGGATGACGTCGAACTGGCGGCTGCGACAGTCGGGGGGGCCGACCACGTTACCGAAAGAATTCCGGCGATCGGCACGGCAGCGGCTTCTGGGGCACTGCCGCGCGAGGAGCGAATTCCGATCCGGGGCGTCCGCAAGCACACGGCAGCCGCGGTGGCGGGCAGCGCTTTCACCGCGCCGCACGTCACCGAGTTCCTGGAGATCGACATCACCGAGACCATGGCAGCGACCGAGCGACTGCGCGCGCTTGGTGAGTTCGCCGACGTGCGGGTGTCGCCGCTGCTGCTGGTCTCGCGGGCGCTTATCGTGGCCGCTGCCAGGAACCCGATGATCAACTCAAGCTGGGACGAGGCTGCACAGGAGATCGTGGTCAAGCGCTACGTGAACCTCGGCATCGCCGCCGCGACCGAACGCGGGCTGGTAGTGCCGAACGTGAAGGAAGCCCACTCGCTGGGCCTGCCAGACCTGGCCAGGGCGCTGCAACGGCTGGCCGACACCGCGAGGGCGGGCAGGGCAACCCCGGCGGACCTGACCGGCGGAACCATCACGATCACCAACGTGGGCGTGTTCGGGGTCGACAGCGGGACTCCGATTATCACTCCCGGCGAGGCGGCGATCCTGGCGTTCGGCCGGGTGCGGGAGGCACCGTGGGTGGTCGGCGGGCAGCTTGCCGTACGCCATGTGTGCACGCTCGCGCTGTCCTTCGACCACCGGATCGTGGACGGCGACCTGGGCTCGGCCGTGCTGCGGGACGTCGGCACCATGCTGACCGATCCGGTGACGATGCTCGCCTGGTCGTGAGCGGATCCCGGTCAGGAGCCGGCCCGGCCTGGCTGCAACCGAGAGGATGGCGATGATCAGGCACGTGGTGCTGATGGCGTGGAACGAGGCGGCCACGCCGGAGAAGGTGCGGCAGGTGGTCGACGAGCTGACCGCGCTCGGACCGCACCTGTCCGGCCTGCGGGCATACCACGCCGGCGCGGACGCGGGCATCAACAGCGGCAACTATGACTTCGCCGTGGTCGCCGACTTCGATGACGCCGACAGCTACGCCGCCTACCGCGACGATCCAGGGCACCGCGACATTGTGAACCGGATGATCGCGCCGATGCTGCGCGAGCGCGCAGCCGTCCAGTACGAGATCTGAACTCTGTCGCACACCGGCCCTAGGGCCGGTGTGCGCCCACGTCAGGCCCGGGTAAGGCCGGCATCAGTAGTCCTGTGGTCATGTCAGCGCGCTGGCCGTGTCCCGTCAGCGCGGCGGCGCACTGTGGAGGCATGCACTGACCGCACGGGAGGGACACGTGGACTACGCCATCGAGGCCGAGGGGTTGCGGAAGCGCTTTGGCGCGACGCGGGCCTTGGACGGAGTGGATTTCGCCGCCCGCCGCGGGAGCGTACTCGCGCTGCTAGGGCCGAACGGCGCGGGCAAGACGACTGCGGTGCGGGTCCTGGCCACGCTGCTGAGGGCCGACGCCGGGCGGGCGAGGATTTGCGGCTACGACGTGGCAGCGGACGCTGTGCAGGTACGCCAGCTCATAGCGCTGACTGGGCAATACGCCTCGGTGGACGACGAGCTGACCGGCGCGGAGAACCTGCTCATGATCGGCCGGCTGCTCGGCTTGACCCGGCAAGCGGCCCGGCAGCGTGCCGGGGAGCTGCTCGGCCGGTTCGGGCTGGCCGATGCGGCGCGCCGCGCGGCTAAGACCTACTCCGGCGGCATGCGGCGCAGGCTCGACCTCGCCGCCAGCCTGGTCGGCGAGCCCGAGGTCATCTTTCTCGACGAGCCGACGACCGGGCTCGACCCCCGGGCGCGCATCGAGGTGTGGGAGACGATCCGCGGGCTTGTGGCCGGCGGCGTGACGGTACTTCTGACGACACAGTACCTCGACGAGGCGGACGAACTTGCCGACCTCATCGCGGTGATGGACCACGGCTTGGTCGTCGCCGCGGGGACGGCAGCCGAACTGAAGGCCACGATCGGCAGCCAGACGATTGCGGCCAGGGCGGCTAGCGCTGGCGACACGGCAGGCATCGCGCAGATCGTGGCCACGGTCACCGGGTCGACGCCCGAGATGAACTCCGAGACCGGGCTAGTGACGGCGCCCGCCCGGGATAACTCGGTGCTGGCCGCGCTGGTCCGTCAGCTTGACGAAGCCGGCCTGGCGACGTCCGAGCTGGCGTTGCGGCTGCCCAGCCTTGACGAGGTGTTCCTCACCCTGACCGGGCACCGCGCCGGCGACGGCGAAGCTCCGCTGGACCCCGGGAGGGCGGCATGACGGCTCTGCAGGTAGATCGACAGGCTGCAAGGCCCCGCCCGGTGCCGAGGCGTAGGATCCCCGCCGGGCAAACCGCACAACACTCCCTGACGCTGGCCTGGCGCAACGTCGCCCAGCTCCGGCACTCACCGGAGAAGCTGCTGGACGTCACGCTGATGCCGGTCGTGTTCCTGGTCCTGTTCCTGTACGTGTTCGGTGGTGCGGTCGCCGGGAGCACGCACGCCTACCTGGGGCTGCTGCTCCCCGGTCTGGTCGCGCAGATGGCGATGTTCGCGACCATGAACCTCGGCACCGCGCTGTGCGAGGACATCCGCAAGGGCGTGTTCGACAGGTTCCGCAGCTTGCCGATCGCACGCTCGGCGCCGCTCACCGGCGCCGTGCTCGGCGACACGGTGCGGTTCTGCGTGGTGATGGCGGTGCTGACCGGCTTCGGGTCGGCGCTCGGCTTCCGGTTCCATGCCGGATTCGGCCCTGTGCTCGCCGCGTACGGCCTTGCCTACCTGTTCTACCTGGCCTGCTGCTGGCTCTCAGTGGTGATCGGGCTGCTGGCGCCGGCCCCGGAGACGGTGCAGGGCATCTCGTTCATCTTCATGATGCCGCTGGTGTTCGGCAGCAGCGTGCTGATCCAGGACACCCGGACTATGCCGGGCTGGCTGCAGGCCTGGGTCAAGGTCAACCCGGTCACCGACCTCGCCGACGCGGTCCGTGGCCTGGCGATGGGCGAGCCGGTCGGCAATCACGTGCTGTACGTCCTGGCCTGGGC
>JASHSO010000277.1 GCA_030038715.1 Streptosporangiaceae bacterium | reverse complement strand
CCGTAATCACGCGCAATCCTGGCCAGGGCCGGGGCGCCGAGATCCACGCCATCATGGTACGCGCAGACGCGCTGCTGGTCGCCCTTGACCAGAACACGGTGCGACCCCGAGCGCCGGGTCTCCACCCAGCCGTCACGTCTGAGGGCGGCCAGTATCCGTGCCGCCTTCGCCATGCTCGAACCTTATGGCCTGGCACTGTCGCTCAAGCCAGCTCTCGCCGGCGCTGCCGTGGCCACCGGGTGCCTGAGGACAGCGTTGGCAGCAGTTCCGGACGGGCGCACAGTCAGGACATGATTTAAGCCCGTCGCCAGCGAGTGAATGTGCTCCAGATGTGCGCCCACCATCAGTCTGGCTTGCGTCCCTGCAGGTCAGAGCGGCGCGGCGGACGAGCCGGCCTATAGGCCGGGTTCTGTGCACCCGCTTGCGCGGGGCGGCGGCCATCCATCTAGGACCGTCGTTGCCGACGGCCTCGTGCGGTCTACCCGCGAGCATCGGACGGGCCGCCCTCAATCGCTCGCGCAGGAGCCGTGCGCACTGGCGCGGCTCCCTCTTGACCTTGCTCCGGGTGGGGTTTACCAAGCCGCTCAGGTCACCCCGAGCGCTGGTGGTCTCTTACACCGCCGTTTCACCCTTACCTCCGGACGAGTCCGGAGGCGGTCTATTTTCTGTGGCACTGTCCCGCGGGTCACCCCGGGTCGGCGTTACCGACCACCCTGCCCTGCGGAGCCCGGACCTTCCTCATCGCCCAAGGTCTGCCTGGAGCGACGCGGCCGCCCGGCCAACTCGCCCGCCGCTGTACCCAGAGTACGGTGCGCGCAGCTGCGCCGCCACCGTGCGCGGGCCCGACGACGCCAGCCTGCACCCACCCCGAACCGGGCCTCGGCCTTGCTCTGCCCGCCGGAGCAAGGTGTCGAGGCGCCGCGCTCAGTGGATCAGGCCGCCGAGCAAGCTGCCATACTGATCACCGTTACCGCTCCGTGGCGGCGCAGGCAGCGTGAGTGAAGATGCGGGCACGGCCGCCGGAGGCCTGCTCGGGGTCCTGCGACTAGTCGGCCGCGAAGTCCTGGGCTTCGATGTCACCGACGTCGATGTCGCCGCCTTCGGCCGGGCCGGACGCTTTGCGACGGCCGACACCGTCCTCGGTCTGGTCGTGCGCGAAGCAGCCGCAGTCGTTCTAGCCGATGACCGGGACCTCGCCGATGCACTCGACCGCCCGGAGCTGGCAGCCGCCGGCTTGGCCGCCGACATGGTCTTGGCCGCCGCGTTGAGTGCCTTCGCCGCGGTCGTCATCGACCTCGTGGCGGTGTTCATCGCCCGCATTGCCGCAGACATGGTCCTGGCCGACGCAGTCGCCCTCGTCGCCGCTGCCGTCATCTTCGTCGCTGCCGACGTCACCCTGGTGGCGGCAGTTGACACAGTGCGCGCGGCAGTTGCCGGCGTGGCGGTACCTCGGCCGGCCGACCCGCGGCTCGACCGTGACGTGCTGGACCTCGATGCGATCGAGCGAGACGCGGTCCGGCTGGTGGACCTCGATGCGCTGCCCCGGCTCGGACTGGCTGATGTAGTGCGCGTGCTCCTCGGACTGGTACCTGCTGCCCGAGCACTTGCGATGGTTTTCGGTCGGCTCGCAGTGCCACCTGACGCACTGCGGCTCGTCGCCCTGCTGCGTACCGTAGTCGTCGGACTACGGCGAGTGGCCGCATGGGTCGTGGACTCACTAGGCACTGAACTCCCCCCGTCCTGATCAATTAACGTGATTGCTATTCCACGCCGGGCGCGGATTTACACACTGCGCAAACTCCGGGCTCCGCAGGCATGAATATCAGCGGGCGGACAGGCACCAGCCACTGGCGACTCACCGGGCCTGCAGCAACCTCCTCAGTGCTCGCCTCGCGCCAGGCCGAGCCTCTTCCAGGTGGGCCGTGTCGTTGAACGAACGCAGCAAGGCGGGCCCGTCGGAGAACCAGTCCACCTCCGACAGCGACGCCACGTCCAGGTGCATGCGGAACAATGCGGCAGGCGGTGCCAGCAGCGCCCGACAGACTATCGTCTTGATCGGTGTCACGTGGCTGACGACAACCAGAGTGCGGCTTGGATGGGCAGCTAGCAGCCTGTCCAGTGCCGCGAGCGCCCGTCGTGCCGCCGCGGCAAGGCTCTCGCCGCCTGGTGGCGCTGCGTCGGCACTCGCCAGCCATGCAGCCAGCTCCGCGGGCCATTGCGCGGTCACCTCGGCGAAGCTCAGTCCCTCCCAGCGGCCGAAGTCAGCCTCGACGAGGTCGTCGTCGACAGCCACGGCGGCGCCGGTCGCCTCGGCAACCGCCTCGGCTGTCATGCGCGCCCGGCGCAGCGGGGACGTGACGACCAGGTCAATGCCAGAGCGAGCGGCTAGCCTTGCCGCGGCGACCGCAGCCTGCCGCTTACCGAGCTCGGTGAGCGGGAAGTCTCCACGCCCGGCGAATCTACGTTCCGCCGACAGCGGCGTCTGGCCGTGCCTGAGCAGTAGCGTGCTGGTAGGGGTGCCGTGACCCGCGTCCCAGCCGCTCGCCGTCCCATCCAGTTCGCTAGCAGGCTCCGGATCCGCGCTCACAGTCCCGACTCGTCTGTCCGGACCAGGATCCGGCGGCACTCCTCACAGCGCAGCACCTCATCGGGGTCTGCCGCCCGGATGGCGTTGAGGTCCACGGTATTGAGCGACAGATGACAGCCTTCGCACTGCCGTCGCCGCAGCGCTGCCGCGCCAACGCCGCCGTGCTGCACGCGTAGCCGCTCGTACAGATCCACCAGCTCGGCTGGCTCGTCCGCGATCACCGCGGCTCGCCGGTCGGCCGCCTTGCCAGCCTGCTCCGCCAGGTCTGCCAGGGCTGTGTCACGGCCGGCGGCGACAACCTGCAGCTGCAAGGTGACGTCCGCGCGCTCCGCTTCGGCTTCCCGCAATCTGGCCTGTGCAGCCTCCCGGCGCTCCATTACATCAAGTTCGACGTCTTCCAGGTCGGATTGCCGCCGCAGTAGCGACTCGATCTCCGACTGCAGGTTGGCCAGGTCGCGCGGCGAGGAAACCTGGCCGGCATCGAGCAGCGTGCGATCACGGCCTATCCGGCTGCGAACCTGCTCGACATCGGCCTCGGCCTTGGCCTGCTCTCGCCTAAGGTCTCCCTCCCTGGCCTGCAGCGTCGCCATCTCGTCGCGAAGCGCACCGTCACGCTGCTCAAGCTGGCTGATCTCGGCGTGCTCGGGCAGGCTGCGCCGACGGTGCTCCAGCCGCGATAGCTCGGCATCCAGTTCCGCGAGCTCGAGCAGGCGCAGCTGCGCCTCGGGGGATGCTTTCACCTTGGCCACGTTAGCCTGCCGCGGGCGTGATTGTCGCCCGAGCCGGCCCAGGTACCCAGTCCCAGGTCAGTGCACCAGCAGGATCAGCACAATCAGTGCCGACGTCGGACGGCCGGTGCCAGGCTCCGGTTCAATGGTCAGTCCGAGCCGGTCTCCCGGTGCGATGTGGCGAACCACGGTCGGGTCAGTCATGCCGCCCCGCGGCCGCGGCAGCATGCCGGCCGGCCGGTCACCTTCCGGGCCCATCAGCCAGAGCTCATAGCCTTTCGAGGATGGCAGCGCCGCCAGCCCATGTGTGACGATCACCAGGGCATCGGCGTGGTGCGACATCACCACCGCCGCCATGCCGCCGGTACTGACTTTGGCCGTCAGCCTGACCGCGTCGCTAGCACCGAGTACCGCCGCGATGGCGTGGTCGCGCTGCTCGGCTAGGGTAAGCCGACTCTGCATCGAGCTCAGGTGGACGCCAAGCCAGACGGCCGACAGGGCGAGGACCACGACGACGGCCAGCGCTGCCCTGGCGATCCAGCTGCGCGGCGCGAGCCGGGGACTGACAGGCTTCCAGGCAGCCCTGCGCGGCTGCTCGCCGCTGAGCGCCGGCGGCAGCTGCCTGAGCTTGGCGGCCGCGCGCACGGTCTGTTCTTGTGTTTGCGGGCGTGGCTGAATCGCCGCGGCGGTACCCAGCCTCGCTGCGGCCTCACGTAGCCCGCGCACGTCCTCCCGGCATTGCTCACATCGCTGCAGGTGCCGTTCGAAGTCGGCTCGCTCGCGGTCAGATACCGCGTCGAGGACGTACGCGCCAGCCAGGTCATGCGCCGCGGCACCGTGTTTCATTCCGCCCCCAGGCAGTCGCGTAGCCTGATCAAGCCGTCACGCATCCGGGTCTTGACAGTCCCGACCGCGATCCCCAGCAGCTGAGCAACCTCCCGGTAGCTGTAGCCCCCGTAGTAGGCCAGCGTCACCGACTGCCGCTGCAGGTCGGTCAGGCCGTCCAAGCATCGCCGCACTCGCTCGCGGTCCAGGTTGACCTCCACAGCGTCTATGACGTCGTCGTAGTCGACGGCCGCTCTCGCTGCCCGCAGCTCTCGTTCGGAAGCCTTCTGCTCAGCCCTGACCCGGTCCACCGCCCGGCGATGCGCCATCATCATGATCCACGCGGTCGCGCTGCCCGCCGCCGGATCGAACCGCGCGGCGTTCCGCCACACGTCAAGCAGGACCTCCTGCATGACCTCTTCAGACTGGGCGGGATCCCTGAGCACTCGCCGCACCGTACCGAGAACTGCGGGTGCCACCTGGTCGTAGACGGCACGGAAGGCCGCCTGGTCGCCGCGGGCGACGGCGACAATCATCAGCTCCAGGCCGCCGCCGGGCCGCGCCGTACCGCCAGCGGCCCTCGCCGCACCGCCAGCGGCCC
>JASHSO010000276.1 GCA_030038715.1 Streptosporangiaceae bacterium | reverse complement strand
AAGCTACTGGAACGCGGCTCAGGCCGTTGCGGGCATCCAGGTGGCGCTGGCTGCGAACTCGCCATTCCTGTTTGGTCGCGAGCTCTGGCGCGAGACCCGCATCCCGCTGTTCGAGCAGGTCACCGACACCAGGCCGGAAGAACTCAAGCACCAGGGGGTCCGACCGCGGGTCTGGTTCGGCGAGCGCTGGATCACCTCGGTGTTCGACCTGTTCGAAGAGAACATCAGGTACTTCCCAGCGCTGTTGCCGCTACGCGAGGACGAGGATCCGGCGGCGGCCCTCGATAACGGCGAAGCGCCCCAGTTGGCCGAGCTGACCCTGCACAATGGCACCGTCTACCGATGGAACCGCCCGGTTTACGCGGTGGCTGACGGCAAGCCGCATCTGCGCGTCGAGAATAGGGTGCTGCCGGCCGGGCCAACGGTCGCCGACGTGCTCGCCAACGCCGCGTTCTATTACGGGATCGTGCGGGCGCTGGCCGAGGCGGAACGCCCGGTCTGGAGCCAGATGTCCTTCGCGGCAGCAGCCGACAACCTCGCAGCCGGCGCCAAGCGAGGCATCGATGCCCGGGTCTACTGGCCCGGCATCGGCGAGGCGCCGGTGAGCGAGCTCGTGCTGCGTCGGCTGCTGCCGCAGGCATGGGAAGGCCTGCGCCAGTGGCGCGTGAGTACCGCCGACGCCGACCGCACCCTCGGCATCATCGAGCAGCGCTGCCTGACCGGTCGCACCGGGGCGACGTGGCAGGTCGAGACGGTGCGGGCGCTGGAGCGCGGGCGGCGGGACAGGCGCGAGGCGCTGCGCAGGATGACGCAGGGGTACATCGAGCGGATGGCCACCAACATGCCCGCGCACGAGTGGCCCGAACTCTAGGGTGCGCTGAGTCGTTCCGCCCGGGCACCGCCCAGTGGCCTGGCCGGGTGACTGAGTGGCTGGCTTCGGCCCGACCGGGTCGGGCGGCGGGCGGCGTTGAGTGGCTCGCTCGGGCCTGACCGGCTCGGTCGGCGGGGCAGGTGAGTGGGACGATCGCGGAGTGACGCAGTCCGACAGTGCACAGCAGGCCGGTCAGCTCCTTGTGCGCAGCAGGCCAGGCCGCTGGGTGCTGCTGGCCACGGTGCTTGGCTCCAGCATGGTGATGCTGGACTCCACCGTCGTCAACGTGGCCTTGCCGACCATCGGCCGGGACCTGAGCGCGTCGCTAGGTGACCTGCAGTGGACTGTCACGGCCTACACACTCACGCTCGCCGGGCTGATCCTGCTCGGCGGCTCCCTCGGCGACCGGCTCGGTCGGCGACGCGTCTTTCTTGTCGGGGTGGTCTGGTTCGCCTTGGCTTCCGCGCTGTGCGGGGCGGCGCCCTCAGTCGGCGTGCTCATCGGGGCGCGCGTGCTGCAGGGCATCGGCGGCGCGCTGCTAACGCCCGGGTCCCTCGCTATCATCCAGGCAACCTTCGCGCCCGACGACCGCCCTCGCGCAGTCGGCGCGTGGTCCGGCCTCGGCGGTGTCGCCTCGGCGATCGGCCCGGTCCTCGGCGGCTGGCTGGTGCAGGCCGGCGGCTGGCGGTGGGTGTTCTTGCTGAATCTGCCGCTGGCCGCTGCCGTCGTTGCGGTGAGCGTGCGGCACGTGCCAGAGACCAAGGACCCGAGCGCACGTGGCGGCTTCGACGTGGCGGGTGCTGCACTCGCCGCGCTGGCGCTGGCTGGCATCACTTACGCGCTGATCGAAGCGCCCGAACAGTCGGGCCAGCTGGCTGGCGTGGTCGCGGCCGGACTCCTGGGAGCTGCCGCGGCGATTGGGTTCGTGGTCGTCGAGCACCGGCGGACGGCCATTTCTGGGCGGATACCGCCCATGCTGCCGCTCGACGTCTTCGCCTCCCGCCAGTTCACCGCGATCAACGTCGTGACATTCCTGGTTTACGGCGCGTTCGGCGGGATGCTGTTCCTGCTCGTGCTGCAACTTCAAGTCGTATCTGGATTCACGCCGCTCGCGGCCGGGTCGGCTCTGCTGCCGGTTACCCTGCTGATGCTGTTGCTGTCGGCCAGATCGGGCGGCCTCGCCCAGCGGGTAGGGCCGCGCTGGCTGATGACGATCGGCATCACCGGATGTGCTGTCGGCATGGCGCTGATGACCCGCATCGGCGCACATGCCAGCTACCTGACAGACGTCCTGCCTGCCGTGACCGTCTTCGGCCTGGGCCTGTCGCTGACCGTGGCGCCGCTCACGGCGACCGTGCTGGCCAGCGCCGAGATCAGGCATGCCGGTGTGGCTAGCGGGGTGAACAACGCCGTAGCCAGGTCTGCCGGGCTTGTGGCCGTCGCCGCGCTACCAGCGGCTGTCGGTCTCGGGGCCGAGAGCTACCACGCGCCAGCCCGTTTCGATCATGGATTTGACATGGCCGTGACGGGCTGCGCGGTAGTGCTCCTGATCGCAGCCGCGCTCACGGCCATACTCATCGACAACGGCGTGCTACGGCGTGAGGACCGCACGAGCATCGTGCCCGAGTGCCGTGTGAACTGCACGGTCGGTGCGCCGCCGCTCGAACCGACGCAGCTAGTTGTCCAGGCCGAGGGTGAAGGTCGGCCTGGGTGAGGTCTCCGGCAGCCTGTGCTCGTCGGACAGCCGCCTAATTGCCGTACCGGTGGCGAGGAACTCGGTTGCATGCTCGCCCCAAACGTGGTTCTTGACGTCGACTGTGACCCCCACGATGCCGGTTGAGCGTGCGTTCGACGCTTCGGCTTGCATCCGCGACAGCGCGAGCTCGCGTGCCTCGTACACGCCCTGCGTGAACTGCAGCATCTCCTGGTTCTGGCCGGTTTGGCGCAGCGCCTGAATCGCGCTCTGGTGCGCGATGTGGTACACGCACGTGCCGAGCACGAACGCTACTGGCACCGCGCCGGCCGCAAGCAGCCTGAAGAAGTCCTGGGCCGACAGGTCGGAGGTGAACGCGCGGCCATCGGGCGCCCGGTGCGCGCCCTGGCTGCTGAGGTGGCGGACGCCAGTGCCGGTCGCGACGAACTCCAGGCACCCTTGGCCCCAGGCGTACATCTGCATCCGCAGTTGCACGCCGACAATGCCGTCAGCGCCTAGGTGGTCCGCCTCTGCCCGCATCCGCGCCATCGCGAGCTCTCTGGCGTTGTACATGGCCTGAGTGAGTACCTGGAGTTCCTGGTTCTGGTTCCAGCGGCCCACCTGCAGGCCGACGTGGTAGATAGACGAGCCGACAACGAAGCCGAGGGGCTCGAAGCCTGCCTCCCCGAGCAGCACGTACTCCGAAACCGACAGGTCCGAAGTGAAGACGCCGGACGGATCGGCGCCCGCGGTGTGCGCTAGTCGGCTGTCAGCGGCCTGTGGTTCCCAGGTGGCAGTGTTCTGGCCCTCCTGGTTAGCGAACAGCGGCATAGTTTTCTGCTCCTCCACTAGCTCGGAATCTCCAAAGGGAGCCTACTGCGGAGGATCCTGCCGACCTGCGGACTAAGCACGCAGATCAGTTGTATCAGTCGCCAATCGGCCTAGCACGCAAGGGCACGTCTCGACCACTACCGGTGCGCGGGCCACATGCCGGCCCTGCCGGAGCACCATCCGAACTCCTCGGTCGGGACGCCGCCGGCCGAGCGTGGGCAGCTACTTGTCCAGGCCGAGAGTGAAGGTAGGCCTGGGTGAGGTCTCCGGCAGCTTGTGCTCGTCGGACAGCCGCCTAATGGCCGTCCCGGTGGCGAGGAACTCGGTCGCGTGCTCGCCCCAGACGTGATTCTTGACTTCGACCGTCACGCCCACGATGCCGGTTGAGCGTGCGTCTGACGCTTCGGATTGCATCCGCGAGAGCGCAAGCTCGCGCGCCTCGTAAACCCCCTCGGTGTATCGGACCATCTCCTGGTTCCGATAGGCCTGGCGCAGCGCTTGCATCGCGCTCTGGTGCGCGATGTGGTACACGCACGTCCCGAGCACGAACGCCACCGGCACCGCGCCGGCCGCCAGCAGCCTGAAGAAGTCCTGAGCCGAGAGGTCGGAAGTGAACGCACGGCCGTCGGGCGCCCGATGCGCGCCCTGGCCGGCGAGGTGACGGACGGCGGTGCCGGTCGCAACGAACTCAAGCACGTCCTGGCCCCAGGCATACATCTGCATGCGCAGTTGCACGCCCACGATGCCGTCGGCGGCGAGGTGGTCGGCCTCGGCACGCATCCGGGCCATCGCCAATTCCCTGGCGCTGTACATGGCCTGGGTCAGGATCTGGAGCTCCTGGTTCTGCCCCCACCGGCCGATTTGCAGGCCGACGTGGTAGATGGATGAGCCGACCACGAAGCCGAGCGGCTCGAAGCCTGCC
>JASHSO010000275.1 GCA_030038715.1 Streptosporangiaceae bacterium | reverse complement strand
CCGGGTGGCAGCGCGGGCCGCGAGGCCGTCGCCGACCGCGCCATGGCGTGACGATCGGGCTCTGCCCGCGGCGCAGTCGGCCAGCCTTCCAGGCGCGCAAGAATCGCCCGCCGTCAGGAGTACACGTACAGTGGGCAGCGAGGGCAGCCCGTTGCGGTTGCCTGGAATCTGATCCCGGGAGTCGCAGCCAGTGTCGTCAGAGCAAGGCAGGATGGCCGCGGAGGGGACTGGACCCAGCAGCCGGCCTCCGTCGCCGCACTTTGCCGAGCCAGGCAACGAGGAATCCCCCAGGCAGGGGGCGGGCACGCGACCTGCGGCTGGCCCGCAGCCCACGGCGGACTCGCAGCCCACGGCGGACTCGCAGCCGCCCGCAGCCGCGGCGAAGCGGTTCGCGTTTCTACCGTGGCGGGCGGCATCGGACGACAGGGCAGTGTTCCGGCTGGGAACACCCTTTGTCATCTGGTGGGCCTGGGTTATCTTCGCGATCGCGAACGCGGTCCAGGTCATCCTCAGGGAGCGGAACTACTTCACGATCGAGGTCATCGTGGCGCTGCTGGCCGTCACGGGCTTGGCGTATGCGTGCACGTTGCGCCCGCGGGTCGTGGCCGACAAGGACGGCGTCTGCGTTCGCAACCCGTTTCGCGATCACTGGGTGCCGTGGCGGGCGGTCAAGGGCGTGTTCCTGGCCGAATCCGTCGAGTTCCACTGCGCTAGGACGCCGCCGAAAAAGGACACGACGATCTACTGCTGGGCGCTCTATACCTCGCGTTCCAGGCGCAGGCGTTTTCAGATGCAGCGGTCAATTTTTGCCTCGCGAGCCGTTAGCTCCCGCGCTCCGCGCGAGGTAGGCGAGCTGGCGAAGCTGAGCACAGTTCAACTGATGGCTAACGAGCTGGCCCGGCGGGCCAAGGCTGGCCGCCAGGACGGGGCGGGTCTGGCCGGTGAGGTACCCGGGACGGGCGAGCCGCCGGTCAGCGGCGACGGGCCCGGTGCTGCCGCGATGCCGGCCGCTGGCTCAGGTCAGGGCGTGAACGATGCGGCAGGGGTGGTCCTGGAAAGCCAGTGGGCCTGGCTGCCGCTGGCTGGCTTCCTGATCCCCGCTCTGGCCCTGCTCGGGCTGATTCTCGGCCGCTAACGCCTCATCGTCAGCCCGGCACGGGCGGCTCGTCGCCGAGCAGCCAGCGGGCGCCGGCGCCATGCGCGGCGGCGGCGTCGTTGGCGTTGTACAGTCCGCACCGCCGCAACGAGAGGCAGCCGCAGCCGATGCAGCTGCCCAGGGTTGAAGACAGCCGCTGTAGCTCATCGATCCGCGCGTCGATCTGCCGCTGCCAGGCCCTTGCCGCCCGGACCCACTCCGCCCGCGTCGGCGCGCGGTCGGCCGGGAGGCTGGCCATGGTCGCGCGGATCTCGCGCAGTTCCAGGCCGAGCTGGCGGCCGGCCCGGATGAAGGCGACCCGGCGCAGCATGTGACGCGGGTAACGGCGCTGATTGCCAGCGCTGCGCTCGGCGGTGATCAGCCCGATCTGCTCGTAGAAGCGCAGCGCCGACGGTGCGGCGCCGCTGCGCGCCGACAGCTGCGAGATCGTCAGGAACTTCGCGGCCGAGGAACCGGTAGCAGCGGCCAAAGCTCAGCCTCCCGCCGCCTCTTGACTTAAAGTGCACTTAAAGTTACATGCTTGCTTGCATGACTGTCACGGCGTCCACCAGAAGGCTGCGCTTCCACGACCTGCCAGACCTCATGGCCAGGATGGCAGGCGACGAGAAGCATGACCTCGCCGCCGCCTCGACCCTCGACGTCCTGTGGGTCCTCTACGACAAGGTGCTACGGGTCAGCCCGGAGAGCCTGGACGACGACGACCGCGATCGGTTCCTGCTCTCCAAGGGTCACGGGCCCATGGCCTACTACGCCGTGCTGGCGGCCAAGGGATTTATTGACCTAGCCGAGCTCCCTCGCTTCGGCAGCTTCGACTCCGCTCTGGGCCGGCACCCCGACCGGAACCTGGTCAGGGGAGCCGAGATCGCCAGCGGCTCGCTGGGCCATGGCCTGCCGATAGGCGTGGGCATGGCGGTCGGACTGCGAGCGCGCCAACGACACGAGCCGCGCGTGTTCGTGCTGATCGGGGACGGCGAACTCGACGAGGGCTCCAACCACGAAGCGATCGCGTTCGCCGGCGCCGTCGCTCTGGACAACCTGACCGTGGTCGTGGTCGACAACTCAAGCTCCCGCTATGGCTGGCCAGGCGGGGCGGAGCGGCGCTTCGCCCAGGAAGGCTGGTCGGCGGCCAGGGTGAATGGCCGCGACCACGCCGCCCTGCAGTCCGCGCTCACGGCCGGGCACGCTGGCCAGCCGCGCGTTGTGGTGGCGGCTATCGAGCCGTCGTCGCCGGGCCAGGGCGGGCAGTAGATGGAGACCATGCGCGACCGTTTCGAGCAGGTCGCCACGAAGCTGCTCGACGACAACCCGAACCTGGCCGTAGTGCTCGCCGACATCGGCGTGACCGGATTCGCCGACGCCATGGCCCGGCATCCCGGCCGTGTCATCAACGTCGGCATCCGAGAGCAGCTGCTGATCAGCCTGGCCGGCGGCCTGGCGCTGACCGGTATGCGGCCGGTCGCGCACACGTTCGCGCCGTTCCTGATCGAGCGTCCATTCGAGCAGATCAAGCTGGATCTCGTCCACCAGGGCGCCACTGCGGTACTGGTCAGTGCGGGCGGATCATACGACTACCCCGGATATGGCCGGACCCACATGGCGCCGGGTGACGTCGCGCTGCTGGACACGCTGCCAGGCTGGACTGTGCACGTTCCCGGTCATCCAGACGAGGCCGAATGGCTGCTCAGGGACGCCGTGGCAGCAACAGACACGGTGTACGTGCGCCTGTCGCTGCCTGCCAACCGTTCGCCGCTTGCCGGTGCCGGGAACCCGGGCGGCACGTACGGGCTCACGGTGTTGCGCACCGGCAGGTCGGGTACGGTCATCGCCGTGGGGCCGGTTGCCGACGCTGTCATCGCGGCAACCGTAGGCCTGGACGTGACGGTGCTGTTTGCGGCCACGATACGGCCATTCGATGCCGCAACGCTGCGGGCGACGCTCGGAGCGGTGGACGTCGTCATCGTCGAGCCGTACCTGGCCGGGACCTCCGTACCGCACGTCAGCCAGGCACTGGCCGATCTGCCGCACCGGGTTATCGGGCTAGGTGTAGGGCGCGCGGAACTTCGCCGTTACGGCACCCCGGAGGAGCATCAGGTAGCGCACGGGCTGGATCCGGCCAGCCTGCGTGCCAGCATTGCCGGCTTCCTGGCCGGACAAGCGGCCGGGTCGGCAGTGGTCTAGCTGCCGACCGACGTGCACGGGCGTTCGCGCAGCCACGCAACGTATTGCGACGGGGCGCCGGCCACTTCGGCAGCGTCGGCCATGATGCCGAGGTACCGAGCCGACGGCAGCCCGCCCTCGTAGTCGTTGAGCACGTAGACCCAGGCCAGAACGTCGCCGTCGAGCGTACTGACGCGCACCTTGAGCTTGCGGTAGAAACCGAGAGTCGCCCCGTCCCAGCGGTCGAGCTCCGCCTCGTCGGAGTCGGACAGCTCATAGAGCACTACGAACACGTGGTCCCCGGCCGACTCTACGACCGTCGCAAGCGCACCATCCCAGGCCAGGTCCTCGCCGCCGAACGCGATGCGCCACCCCTCGATCCAGCCGGTTCCCCGCTGCGGAGAATGCGGGCAGCGCCGCGCCATCTGCGCGGGATCCATATTGCTGCCGTAAGCGGCGTAGAGCGTCACGAGTGACTAGCGTACGAGACCGCCGGCCCGGCCGCCTGTCAGTCGCGCTCCGCTCCGACGTGCGCGCTGAGCCGGGCTCTGAGCGGCATGCCGGCGGCGGTAGGACAGAATGAGGCAGCGTGAGCCAGCCGCGCATCCGAGTCGCGATCATCGGCGGCGGACCGGGTGGATATGAGGCTGCCCTGGTCGCTGCCCAACTCGGCGCCGAGGTGACCGTCGTGGAACGGGACGGCGTTGGCGGCGCGTGCGTGCTCACCGATTGCGTGCCGTCCAAGACACTCATCGCGACGTCCGGCACGATGAATGTCCTGGACGGCGCGGCCGTCCTGGGCATCCGGATAAACGCAGGGAGGAACGGGGTAGCCCTCCTCGATGCTCCCCGCCTGTACGCCAGGGTCCGGGCGCTGGCGCGCGCTCAGTCGGCCGATGTGGCGGCCAGGCTGTCGGCCGAGGGCGTGAAGCTGGTCTCCGGTACTGGCCGGCTGGCAGGCCCGCACACCGTCACGGTCGCCGACAGCGTCATCGAGGCCGATGTCGTACTGATCGCGACGGGCGCGCAGCCACGCGTGCTGCCTGGCGCCGAGCCTGACGGCGATCGGATCCTCACCTGGCGCCAGGTGTACGACCTGGCGGAGCTGCCCGAGAAGCTCGTCGTGGTGGGCTCGGGCGTGACCGGCGCCGAGTTCGCCAGCGCCTACCAGGCGCTTGGCGCACGGGTGACGCTCGTGTCTTCGCGTGACCGGGTGCTCCCGCAAGAGGATGCGGACGCGGCGGTGGTCGTCGAGGAGGTGTTTCGCCGCCGGGGCATGACCGTGCTCGAGCGGTCCCGGGCAACCGGAGTGCGCCGCACCGGGAGTGGTGTCGTGGTGACGCTGCAGGACGGCCGTACCGTGCGCGGCACGCACTGCCTGCTCACCGTCGGGATGGCGCCGAGCACGGCCGGCCTCGGCCTGGCCGAGGCCGGCGTCATGCTCGACGAGCGCGGCTTCGTGCCGGTCGACAGGGTGTCGCGGACTTCGGCGCCCGGGGTTTACGCCGCCGGCGACTGCACGGGTGTGCTGATGCTGGCGTCCGTCGCCGCGATGCAGGGGCGGATTGCCATGTGGCACGCGCTCGGCGAGGCCGTCACGCCGCTGCGGCTCAGCCATGTCGCAGCGACCGTGTTCACCGAGCCGGAGATCGCCACGGTGGGGAT
>JASHSO010000274.1 GCA_030038715.1 Streptosporangiaceae bacterium | reverse complement strand
GCAACCGAGTTCGGCCGCCGTCGCCTCGCGGGCGCGGTCGAGCAGCAGCCGGGCTTGCCTGCCCTCGCGGTGCAGTCTGGCCGGGTCGGCCCAGCCCTCGTCGAGTGCTGCGAACAGGGTCTCGCGGGCCGCCGGGTGCAGTTGCTCGGCCGAGGCCGCGTCGAAATACGCCACCTGTACGACTCTAGGAGGGATCCGAAGGATCTTCGCCAGGACCGCTCCGGTGCCGCTCTCGCGGCAACTCCGGCCGCTGAGCGTGGGGGTACCCGGTGCCTTAGCAGCCGGGCGTTGTACTGTTTCCACGACAGGCTGTAGGACGTTGCAACCGGGCCGGCCGATGACGCCGGACCTGATCGCTGGGAAGGCAATCTGTGAGTCCCATCCGGCGTGCCCTCGACCGCGAGGCCGCGCAGCGCGGGGCCCCGCAGCGGCGGGCCGGCTCGCGGCTGGTGCGGTGCTGGCTGCCGCGGGCGGTCGTGGCGGTCATGCTGCTGGCGACGCTGTCCGGCTGCGACGCCAAGACCGTCGAGAACCTCGGCCTGCGGAATCCACTGACCACGCAGGCGCAGCTGACAGTGTCGCTGTGGCAGGGCGCGTGGATCGCCGCGCTGGCTGTTGGCGCGGTCGTGTGGGGCATGATCATCTGGTCTGTCATCTTCTACCGGAAGAAGGACGACCGGGTCCCGCACCAGGTCAGGTATAACCTGCCAATCGAAATCATGTACACGGTCGTCCCGTTCATCATGGTTGGCGTGCTGTTCTACTTCACCGCCCGGGACGAGAACACGATCGACGCGCTGCCGCCGCATCCTGCTGTCGTTGTCGACGTGATCGGGTCGCAGTGGACCTGGACGTTCCAGTACCCGCAGTACGCGGTCAAGAACTCGCCGGACGGGGTCACCGAGATCGGCGAGATGTGGAACGGCCAGCTTGGCGCCGGCAGCAACGAGAACGACCTGCCGCTGCTGGTGATCCCTGAGCACGAGACCGTGCGGTTCAACCTGTACTCGATCGACGTCATCCACTCGTTCTGGGTGCTGCCGTTCGACTTCAAGCGCGACGTGATACCCGGCCACCCGAACCACTTCGAGGTCACGGCCACCAGCACGCTGTACAGCGGGCCTGACACCATCGGCCGATGCTCGGAGCTGTGCGGCCTCTACCACAGCCGGATGCTGTTCAGGATCCACATCGTGACCCCGGCGCAGTTCAAGGCCTGGATCCTGGCGCAGCAGCGACTGCAGAATGCATCTGGGGGTGCTCAGTGACCACGCTCAACCAGCCTGCAGGTTCGGCCGCCCCGGCACAGGTCCCGCTAGCCGCGCCGCAAGGGTATCGGAAGGGGTCCCTGCTCGCGGACTGGCTGTCGTCGACTGACCACAAGGTCATCGGTCACCTGTACCTGATCACGTCGTTCTTCTTTTTCCTGGTCGCGGGCCTGATGGCGATGATCATGCGGGCACAGCTCATGGGCCCGGATAACCACATCGTGTCTGACCAGCAGTACAACGAGCTGTTCACCATGCACGGCACGATCATGCTGCTGCTGTTCGCGACGCCGCTGTTCGTCGGGTTCGCCAACGAGATCATGCCGCTGCAGATCGGGGCACCGGACGTGGCGTTCCCGCGGCTGAACCTGCTCAGCTACTACATGTTCACCTTCGGCGGCCTGATCCTGGTCGCGAGTTTCCTGACCCCAGGGGGCGCCGCGGCGTTCGGCTGGTATGCGTACTCGCCGCTGACCAGCGCGACGTACTCGCCGGGCGTCGGCGCTGACATGTGGATCATGGGCCTGGTGCTGTCCGGGCTCGGCACCATCCTTGGCGGAGTGAACTTCGTCACCACGATCCTGTGCATGCGCGCGCCCGGCATGACGATGTTCCGGATGCCGATCTTTACGTGGAACATCCTGCTCACCTCGATGCTGGTGCTGCTGGCCTTCCCGGTGCTCGCCGCCGCGCTACTGGTGCTGGAGATTGACAGGAAGTTCGGCGCGCAGGTGTTTTCGGCCAACAGCGGCGGGGCGATCTTGTGGCAGCACCTGTTCTGGTTCTTCGGCCATCCCGAGGTCTATATCGTGGCGTTGCCGTTCTTCGGCATCGCCACTGAGGTCCTGCCGGTGTTCTCGCGCAAGCCTCTGTTCGGCTACAAGGGGCTAGTCGCCGCCACGATCGCCATCGCCGGCCTGTCCCTGACCGTGTGGGCGCACCACATGTTCACCACCGGGGCCGTGCTGCTGCCGTTCTTCTCGTTCATGACGTTCCTGATCGCGGTGCCGACCGGGGTGAAGTTCTTCAACTGGGTAGGCACGATCTGGCGAGGTCAGATCACCTTCGAACCCGCGATGCTGTTCATCCTCGGCTTCCTGATCGTGTTCCTGTTCGGCGGGCTGACCGGCATCATCCTCGCGTCACCGCCGCTGGACTTCGCGGTCAGCGACTCCTACTTCGTGGTGGCTCACTTCCACTACGTGCTGTTCGGCACCGTGGTGTTCTGCATGTT
>JASHSO010000273.1 GCA_030038715.1 Streptosporangiaceae bacterium | reverse complement strand
CCTGCGACCGCTCGTTAGCCGGCTGTGACGGGCCGGACCCGTCCGGTTCTAGTCAGGCCCGCCCGGCTGCCTTGCGGCTGGCTGGGTCGGCCCTTTCTTCCGGAGGCTCCCCGGTGATGGCCGGATCGTCGCCACGTGCGTGCAAGTTTAGCCGGTGCTGTCATGCCTGGCCCAACGCAATAGCGCTGCGCCGGTCGCCGGCGCCGCTCCGAAGGTAAGGCGCCCGCCGATGACCCCGGACCAGCGCGGTCGTACGGTGCGGCACTCACAGTGCCGCGAACGCCTGCTCAGTCCGCTGGAGCATCTGATCACGTTGCTGCGGGGTCTTGCCGGTGACGCTGGCGTAGTTGGTCCAGCGGAGGTTCCTGACACCGATCTTGGCGAAGGTGCCCTTGAAGAGGATCTTGGTGAGCGGGTCACGGTACCACCAGCGGTAGGCCTTATCGGGCGTGGTCATGATCGACAGGACGCTGACCCCGGCGAGGTTCGTCATGCGGTTGCGGAACGGGTTCCCCTTGACATCGGCTAGTTCCTCATACATCACGCCCTTGGTCAGCACCCGGTCCAGGAAGCCCTTGGTGGCTGCAGGCATCGCCTCCCACCAGACGGGGAAGACGAACGCCAGGTGCTCGGCGGCGAGCAGTCGGCGCTGGTAGTCAAGCACCAGTGGGTCGACGGCATGGCCCTGCCGCCAGGCCGCCAGGTCGTCACGGGTCATGGCCGGCTGAAAGCCGTCGGCAGCCAAGTCGATCAGGTCGACTGCGTGACCGGCCGACCGGGCGCCGCGGATAGCGGCGGCAGCGACCGCGGCGGAGAAGCTGCGCCGGTGCGGCGCGTTCTGCGCCGAGTCGATGGTGTACGGGTGGTCGAGCACAATCAGGATCTTCACGATGCGGCCTCTCGGAGCGTCGCCAACCTTGGTTTCTACAGCAACAGTTGCATATAGGACTGTTGTTTGTCAAACGCTTCGGATAGGATCCGCGTATGCAGCAGAAAAACTTGCCGGACGAGCTGCCGGACGACCTGGCCACGCTCTGGTACCTCATCCGCCGCGCCGCCGCCCTGATGGACCGCCAGGGCGAGGCGCTCTTCCGGCGTGAACTTGGCATCTCGCTGGCCCAGTTCCTGGTGCTCTCGGTCGTCGACGCGCATCCTGGGTCCCTCAGCCAGCAGGCCGTCGCTGACCGCGTCGGGCTGACCAAAGGCACCGTGAGCCGCCAGATCGACACCGCGGCTGCGGCCGGCCTGATGAACGTGCGAGTGGCCGCACATACCCGCCGCGAGAACGCGGTGTCCCTGACCGAGACGGGAACCGCTCTCGTCCGCCGGGGCGACGCACTCACGCAAGCCTCGCGCGACGCGATGCTGGAGGTGATTGATCCCGAAGAACTCACGGCCGCGGTGCACGTTCTGCGCGGCCTGCTGGGTGCACTCGAGTCCTGAGTCCCGGCCGTGCGCCCGCGCCATCGCCCGCTAATCCAGTGGCTCCCCGATCTCGGGCAGCGTGCCAGGGCAGCTAACTGGGCTGTGCTGCCTGGCCTTCTGGGGCCAGTCCACCGACCCCGAGCCGGTCGGTGACCTCAGCGGCCACCCGCTTAGGCACGCACATGCGCCAGGCATCAAGCACCAGTTCTGCCATCTCGTCGTGCTCGATCGCGCCGAGCCTGACGTGGACCCAGTGGTAGCGCAGATCGCCCTGCGACGGCATCATGAATTTCTCCGGCTCGGCCGATACCAGTGCCGCACGCTCCTCCTTCGGGAAGCCGAATCCCATGATCTTTTCGTCGCGGGAGAACGCCAGGAAGACGATCCGCCCCACCCGGAACTTCACCCTGTCCCCGACGACAGCTTCGTAGGCGCGCGGCAACTGGCTGGCGAACGCCCGGACTTCCTCGATCGTGACCATAGAACTAGAGTGCAGCAGACCTGTGACAAGTCGGCGTGACGGGCCAGGCTGGCTTCCTAGCCGCGCCGCCGTAGTCTTCGAGCATGAGCACGACGCTGCCGCTGTTCCCGCTAGGTTCGGTGCTCTATCCCGGCCTGATATTGCCGCTGCACATCTTCGAGGACCGGTACCGGCAGCTGGTCGCTGACCTGCTGGCCGAGCCCGAGCCCAGGAAGTTCGGCGTGATCGCGATCCGCCGCGGCCGCGAGACGGGCATTGACGGCGTGTCCGCGCTGTACGAGACCGGCTGCACGGCAGTTGTGCGGCGGGTCGAGAAGCATCCGGACGGGCGCTTCGACTTGGTCACGGTGGGCGGACAGCGGTTCAGGCTGATCCGGCTCGGCGCGGCGGCCCCCTACCTGAGCGGCGAGGTCGAGATGCTCACGGACGAGGCGGCCGACGAGACCGAGTCCGCCATAGCCGTGCCCGCGCTGCAGCGGTCGTTCCGCGCTTACCTCGAATTGCTTTCGGAACGAGGCGGCGCCAAGGTCAGCATCCCCGACCTGCCGGACGAGCCCGTGCTGCTCTCCTACCTCGTGGCGGCGGCTGTCGTCGTGGACGTGCCGGACAAGCAGGCGCTGCTCGACAAGCCCGACGTGCTGACGCGGCTGTCCGCGGAGCGGGTGCTGCTAGCCCGCGAGATCGCGATGCTGCGATCGCTCACCGCCACGCCCGCACCCGACCTGCGCTACACGCCGTACAGCCAGAACTGAGCCTGCCCGCCCTCGCGCCTGGCTAGGACCTGCCGGACCTGCTGGCGGCTGTCGTCCTGGCACCAGCGGAACCGGCAGCGGCAGTCAGCGCGACTGCTGCCTCTGCGGTGCGCGACTGGAACGTGAACGTCTCCTGTATGTACAGCACGACGTCGCTGTCGGTGTGTGATAGGTAGCCGATGGACAGGTCCTGGCCGAGATGCAGGCTGAAGTCTTCGCCGCGGGTGGTCAGCACGACGGCACCGGTGATCGCGGGAGCCCAGATCAGCTCGCCGTCCAGCACGTTGCGGAGGTGCCTGATGATCGGGTACCCGTAGTCGCTGGCTTCGCTGACAGCGGTGAACGCCTCCGCCGACAGCACCGCGGTGTACGGGCCATCAACGCCGGCCGCGCGCAACTCGCCGGCCGCGTGCGCGAAGGCCATCGGGTAGTCGGCCACCTCGGTCGGCAGGGTGAGCGGTGGGTTGCTCGCGCCCGGGACGATGCCGCCGATGCCGGCCGCCGGGTACCCAGCGAAGATGGCCTGGTCCTCAGCGAAGGCGATCTGCCTGGCCGCGTCCCTGGCCGGCTGCCAGTCGGAGTCCTGCGCGCCGCGCAGCACGTCGTCGATCTGCTGGCGACTCAGCGTGAACGGCACCCGAAGCTCTAC
>JASHSO010000272.1 GCA_030038715.1 Streptosporangiaceae bacterium | reverse complement strand
GGCGAACCCGCGGTAATGAAAGTCGAGCAGCCGGCTGCCCAGGTTGCACCCGCCGATGCCCTCGATCGTCGCCTCGCCCAGCCGGTGCAGCAGCGGGGGCACGAACAGCACCGAGGCGCGGAAGCGCCTGGCAATCTCGGCGGGCAGCACCGAACTGGTCAGCTCAGACGCATCGACCACCAGGGTGCGTTCGGCCTCGTGGAACTTCACCACGGCCCCGACCGCCTGAGCCAGTTCGATGGCCCGGCGCACGTCCTCGATGACCGGGACGTTCCGCAGCACGGTACGGCCTTTTTCGGCGAGCAGCGACGCTGCGATCATCTTCAGTGCCGCGTTCTTGGCCCCTTGCACGAAGACTGTCCCCTGCAGCGGTGTGCCGCCGCGCACTATGTAGCGGGTCTCTGGGCCGCTCGTCATCTGCCTGGAAACTCCCGTCGATTAGCCGCGCTGGATCGCGTGCTAGCGCACTGCCGGACTGCCTGAGAGACAAGTGACAGGCCACCTTGATCGGCCCGGCACGCTCTGGTCCCGTCAAGTATTCCACCGCCGCCGAGTCCTCGGACCACCACGACCGTGTCGCGTGCGGTATCGCTTGGCCCGCCGGAAAATGATCTCCGGCCAGGACTCGCGCTCAGCCCCAGCGCAGCCCCGTGATGCGCTCGAACGCCGCGATGTAGGTCTGCCGTGTCTGGTCGACCACGCTGGCTGGCAGCGGCGGCGGCGGCTCGCCGCTGCCCCGATTCCAGCCGGAGGCGGGCGAGGTGAGCCAGTCCCGGACGTACTGCTTGTCGAACGACAGCTGGGCCCGGCCGGGCTGCCAGGACTCGGCAGGCCAGAACCTCGACGAGTCTGGCGTCAGCACCTCGTCGGCCAGGCGCAAGACCCCGGCATCGTCAAAGCCGAGTTCGATCTTGGTGTCCGCCACGATGATGCCGCGCTTGGCTGCCACGTCCGCCCCCCGACGGTAGACGGCCAGCGTGATCCGCTCGAGCTCGGCCGCTGTGTCGGCTCCAACCAGCGCCACGAGGTCCGCGCGCGTCAGGTTCTCGTCGTGCTGGCCGGCGGCCGCCTTGGTGTCCGGGTCGAAGATCGGCTCGGGCAGGCGCGAGCCGTCGCCGAGCCCGACCGGGAGTTCGACGCCGGCCACCCCGCCATCCCGGTGGTAGTCGGCCAGGCCAGTCCCGGTCAGGTAGCCGCGCGCGACGCACTCGACCGGCACCATCGAAAGCCATCGGCAGGCCATGGCGCGGTCGGCGAACTCGGCCGGGATGGGCGCATCGACCAGATGACTCGGCACGATGTCGGCAAGCTGGTCGAACCACCAGGCCGACAGTCGGGTGAGAATCTTTCCCTTGTCGGGTATGGGCGTCTGGAGCACGTAATCGAAGGCCGAGATGCGATCGGTGGCCACCAGCAGAAGTGTCCCGTCGCTGGCCTGGTATAGCTCCCGCACCTTGCCGGAGTAGACGTGCCGGAGGCCTCGGCCGCCTGCCGGGCCCGTCGTCACGCGAGCCGCTCAAGCCGCTCGAACACGTGGCCCAGCCTGCGCACGTAACGTTCCGGCGTGCAGACCTCATCCAGCCTGGCCTCGTCGAGCGGCTGGCTGCGGCTGTCGGCGTGCTTGCGCAGCGTTTCCCGGAACGGGAGGCCCGACTGGCGGGTGTCCATCGCCGCGGCCTGCACAAGCGTGTAGGCGTCTTCCCTGGACATCCCGGCGGCCACCAGTTCAAGCAGCACGGCGGAGGAGTAGATCAAGCCGTGGCTGGACTCCAGGTTGGCCAGCATCCGTGCGGCATCGACGACCAGTTCCTCCATCACTCCCGTGGTCTGCTCCAGCACGTAGTCGGTGGCGATCGCGGCGTCAGGCAGTGCGATCCGCTCGGTCGAGGAGTGGGAGATGTCGCGCTCGTGCCAGAGCGGTATCCCTTCAAGTACGGGCACGACCTGGGCCCGCACGACCCGTGCGAGCCCGCAGATTCGCTCGCTGCGGACCGGGTTGCGCTTGTGCGGCATTGCCGACGAGCCCTTCTGACCTGCGGCGAACGGCTCGGCCAGCTCAGCTACCTCCGTCCGCTGGCCGTGCCTGACCTCCAGGGCGATCGCCTCGCAGACAGTGGCGATCAGCGCCAGGACGCTCACCCAGGCGCCGATGCCGTCTCGCATCACTACCTGGGTGGCCACGTCCGCGGGCCGCAGGCCGAGCTGACCGAGCACCTCCGCCTCGATCGCCGGGTCAAGGTTGGAATAGGTGCCCACCGGGCCGGACAGCTTGCCGACCGCGATGGACTGCCGGACTCGCAGCAGCCGGTCCCGGCAGCGGTGCAGGGCGAAGGCGAAGTCGGCTACCCGGTGTCCCCACACGTCGGGCTCGGCATGAATGCCATGCGTCCGCCCGGCCCGCAGCGTCGTGCGGTGCGCCAGCGCATGGTCGCGCAGCACGGTCAGCAGCCGTTCGCACCGGGCCGTCAGCAGGTCGGTGGCTTCGGCAAGCTGCATCGCCAGGGCGGTGTCCAGCAGGTCGGACGAGGTCATGCCGTAGTGCACGTAGGCCGCAGCAGCGCGCGGCGAGGTGTTGTTAGCCCAGGCCGACAGAAACGCGATCACATCGTGACCGGTGACCGCCTCGAGGGCGGCAACGGCTTCGGGCCTGGGCGGCGGCGCGGCCGCAACGGGAGCGACCACCTCCTCAGGTACCGTGCCGGCCTTGGCGTGCGCGGTCAGCACGAGCGTCTCGATCTCGCACCACAGCTCGTACTTGTGCGCGTCGCTCCAGACGTGGCCCATCTCCGGCAGCGTGTAGCGGTCGATCACGTCTCTATCCTGCCGCATCGGCCGCCGTCAGTTACCGCCCGCTGCCCGCGGCATCGCCGGTCATGCCTGCGCGCGGGTACCCACCGCAGGCTGCGCGGCGATGTCCCGCCGATACCAGCCGCCGCGCATCCGGATCAGTGCGGCCGCCCGGTAGGCGGTAGCCCGGGCGAGTTCGAGGTCATCGCCGGTGCCCACCACGTTCAGCACCCGTCCGCCGCTGGCCGCCAGCAGGCCGGAGCTGGCTCGCGCGGTCCCTGCTTGCAAGACGTAAGCGCCGGGAACGTGGCCGGCCTCGGCGATGCCGTCGATCTCGTCGCCGGTCACCGGTGCCGCGGGATAGCCCTCGGCCGCGATGACGACGGTCACAGCCGTGCCAGGCCGCCAGCCGAGCGCGGGCGCCCGGGCGAGGTCGCCGTCGGCCGCCGCGGTCAGCAGCCCGCAGAGCGGGGTGTCTAGCCGGTCCAGCACCACCTGCGCCTCC
>JASHSO010000271.1 GCA_030038715.1 Streptosporangiaceae bacterium | reverse complement strand
AGCTCGGCATGCGCCGCGAGCAGGCGCGACCGCTCAGCCGGGTCCAGGCTATCGTCCTCAGCAAGATCGGTACCGATGTCGGCGAGCGCCTGGCCCATCGCGCGCATGAGCTCGTCGGGATCCTTCATGACCAGCAAGTCTCTGTCCTGACGCAGGATGATCTCGGCGCGGACTAGCTCATCGGCAAGACCCTCCGAGCAGCCGAGGCCGCCCTGGAGCAGGTCGCTCCAGCGTCGGCCGATCGTCCTGATGCCGCTGAACGATCGGTATCCGACGAAGATCGACTCCCAGACGCCGGTGACGAACCGATCCCAGCCGAGGGCCTCGACGTCATCGGGGTCGTTGTCGTACACGACACGCAGCCTAACCGGATGGGATGGCGGCCGGCACTGTCGCAATGCGCTCTGCGAACTGCGGCAGCGCGTCGCCAGGAAGACTTGCTCCCGAGTTGGGCCGCGTTTGGGCTGTGAGCGCGCCACCAGCACCAACACGATCCGGCAGCGGCCCTCTATGCGGGCGCGCCCCGGCCTCGGAGTCCGGGCCAGGCACGCTGGCCGCCCGATGGGGACCTCGGTCTTTCGTTAGGCTGGCAAGCCCTCAACGACCTGCTCGGCTGAGGCATGGCCAACGGTCAGCCAATCCTCAGCTAGGCCCGCTTGGATAAGAGGGCGGCCGCACCGGGCGACGCGCCCTAGCATGGTGATCGGCACATATCGGCGCAGCGAACGTGCGAGACGCCACAAGCGCGGCCCCACTCGTTGCGGACCCCCAGAACCACAAGGCGAGGAAGATGGGCAACGCGGAGCGGATCCACGCGATCTGCGAGTTCACTAAGGATGTGCGCGGGGTGAAGTCTGGTTCCGTTGCGACCGCCCGGGCCTGGGATAGGTCACTGTAATGGCAGGCGGCCAGCAATCGCGCTCGGGCTCAGCCCGGTCCAGGTCCGGCGCTGCGCGGTCGGGGTCCGCCACGGCGCGGTCGACTGGCGGCAGCGCGCAACGGCAAGGCAGCCGGGCGAAGCGCGGACGGGGGGCACCTCAACGCGGACCGGACACGGCAGGTCAGCGGGGACGAAGTGGGCCTGCGGCCGGGAACATGGCAGGACAAGCCGGGACTAGCAATGGCGCGGTCAATGCCAAGCCGGCCGCGGGTCCTGGCGCCTCGCAGCGGAGCGGCCTGAGCCGGGTGCCGCTTATCGGCTCGATGGGAGGGCTGGCCCTTTCGACGCTGATCATTTCGCTCTGCGGCTTCGGCGTTTCGATCTACCTGACGCTTGCCCACTATGACACCAGCGTGGTGCTGGCCTGCCCGGCCTCCGGCGAGGTCAACTGCCAGGCGGTGACGACGAGCCCCGAGTCCATGGTGTTCGGCGTCCTCCCGGTCGCGGTGCTCGGCCTGGCTTTCTACGCCTTCATGGTCGTCGTCAACTCGCCCTGGGGCTGGCGCTGGCAGTGGCCTGTCGTCCGATGGGCCCGCCTTGGCTCGGTCATCGTCGGCATGGGTTTCGTCCTCTATCTGGTGTATGCAGAGGTCATCCAGATCGGCCACATCTGTCTGTGGTGCACCAGCGTCCACGTGCTGACATTCCTGCTGTTCGTGCTGATCATTTTCGATGCCGCCTTCTCGTGGGGCCGGCCGGCCACCAGCAGCCGCTAGGGCGAGTCCGCGAGAGAGATCCGAGAAGGCAGTCCGGCGTAGATGAGCAGAGGCGAGCGCGACGCGCAGCAGCCGACCGGGGCGGAGACTGCCGCGGAGCAGGAAGCCGCCCGGCCCGCCGGTGTCCGCCGCGGGGGCATCGTGGTCGGTGGCAGCATCCTGGTGGTGCTCGCCGTCGTGGTGGGGCTGATCGTCGCCAAGTCAATGTCCAAGCCCCCGGTGGCGGCGGCGGCCACGACCGAGTCCGGCATCGTAGCGGAGATCACGAGCCTGCCCGCTGCGGCCTTCACCTCCGCGGGCACCTCGGCCGCGGCAGCCCTCACGACGACAACCAGCCAGTCCGAACTCACCCTGAACGGCAAGCCCGAGCTTCTCTACCTAGGGGCCGAGTACTGCCCGTACTGCGCCGCCGAGCGCTGGGCGGTGACGGCCGCGCTGAGCCGATTCGGCACGTTCTCGGGCCTGAGCTTCATTCACTCCGCGCCAGACGACGGCGACATTGCGACGCTCTCGTTCTACAAATCCCGCTACACCAGCAAGTACCTCAGTTTCGTGCCGGTCGAGTGGTTCAGCGAGACGGTCGATCCGAAGTCGCCGACCGGTTACGCCGTGCTCCAGACTCCGACCCTGCAGGAACTGGCCCTGTTCAGCAAGTACGACGCGGCGCCCTACACCTCCGATGCCGGAGCGCTGCCGTTCATCGACATCGGTAACCAGTACCTGTCCCTGAGTTCCCAGTACCCGCCGGAACCGCTGCTCAGCGGCCTGAGCTGGAGTCAGATCGGCGCGGACATGCAGAACCCGTCGAACCAGGTCGGCAAGAGCATCGACGGGGCTGCCAATCTCATCACCGCTGCAGTGTGCAGGCTGACCCACGGCCGACCCGGGAACGTCTGCACCTCTGCGGCAGTGACCGCGGCTAGCCGCTCAGGCTGACCGCGCAATGCAGCCGCGCCCCTATCATCAACGGTGTGGCCGACGCCACCAGCAGCAGAGAACACGAACGTAAGGACGGCCGACGCTATGAGCAAGGCTCAGCGGATCAGGAACGAGAGCGCCAGGGCGAAGATCGCCGCCCAGCAGGCAGCGGCCCGCAAGGCCGAGATCCGCCGCCGCATCATGATCGTAGGCGGCAGCGTGGTGGTAGTGGTCGCAGTGGTCATCGCGCTGGTGGTCTACGCGGCCAACAAGAAGTCTCCGCCGCCTGCGGCTAGCAACAACGGCGTGTCGGGCGCCGTCTTGCCGGCCAGCGTCGTATCGGACATCACCAGCGTGCCCGCCAGCACGCTGGCTAAGGTCGGTGGCGGCTCTGTCGGCAGCTGGATGTCGAACAACGAGGGCGGAGCACCGCCTCTGACCGCGGTCAGCGATACCCCCCTGAAGAGCGGCGGCAAGCCGGAGATGCTCTACATCGGCGCCGAGTACTGCCCGTACTGCGCGGCCATGCGCTGGGCCATGGCGGTGGCGCTGAGCAGGTTCGGGCACTTCACCACGCAGCTGCGCGGCTTCCACTCCTCGCCGACCGACGTGTACCCGAACACCCCAACTCTTACCTTCTACAAGGCCAAGTACAGCAGCAACTACCTGGTGTTCACCCCGGTGGAGAACGAGAACATAGACCAGGATCCGCTGCAGCCTACAACGGCGCAGCAGCAGGCGCTCTGGGAGAAGTTCGACACGACCTCCGATAACGAAACGGGCTACCCGTTCATCGACTTCGGCAACACCAGCGTGATCAAGGTCCCGATCTACGACCCAGGTGTGCTCGCCGGGAAGTCCTGGGCCCAGGTCGCCGCGGCCCTGCACGACCCGTCCAGCGCGATCGCCCGCGGCGCGCTCGGCGCCGCGAACTACGTCACTGCCGGCATCTGCAAGATGACTGGCAACAAGCCAGGCTCGGTGTGCAACGCTTCGTCGATCACCAAGCTGGAGGCAGGCATCTAGGCAGCACCGGGCCTGTCGGCAGCACCGCACGCAATCACCGGGCTGGCTGCGTGCAATCAGGTGAGATCGCCAGGCACGGAGCCCACAGGAGGACATTCCGGGCATGAGCAAGGCCGATCGTGGTCGGCAGCCGTCCGCCAGGGAGCAGCTCTCGGCCCAGCAGCAGGTTCAGCTAGACGAAGCCCGCCGGAAAGTCATTGTCTTCGGCGGCATCACCCTCGTCGTGCTGATCGTTGCGGCGATTCTGATCAACGCCCTGATCAACAAGGGCACACCTAAGCCGTCCGGTGGCTCGTCCACCGGCGGCGTCCTGCCTGCCAGCGTTCAGTCTGACATCGCCACCGTCCCGGCCAGCACGTTCACGGCAGTCGGCCTGGGCTCAGCAGACACTGCCGCGATCCGAAAGGTAACCGGCTCACGGCTCACCTCCGGCGGCAAGCCGGAGATGCTGTACATCGGCGCCGAATGGTGCCCGTACTGCGCTGCAATGCGCTGGGCGATGGCCGTTGCGCTGAGCCGATTCGGCACGTTCTCCCCGCTGCGGGGCATTCATTCTTCGTCCACCGACGTCTACCCGCACACCGCCACGCTGACCTTCTACAAGTCCACCTATACCAGCAAGTACCTGGTCTTCCAGCCGGTGGAGAACGAGGACGTCAACGACAACCTGCTGCAGCAGCCGACGGCAGCCCAGCAGGCGCTCTGGACGAAGTACGACCCACCGGGCGACAGCTATCCGTTCATCGACGTCGGAAACGCCTACATCATGGGCGTCAGCTATGACCCGGGCGTCCTCGCGGGCCTGAGCTGGAGCCAGATCGCCGCCGCCCTGCATGATCCGAAGTCACCGGTGGCCAAGGGCGCTGTCGGCTCGGCCAACCTGCTGACCGCGGCCATCTGCGCGATCACCGGCAACAAGCCGGCCTCGGTCTGCACGGCACCAGCGGTCAGCTCGCTTGCTGGAAAGATTTAGGGAACGTGGTCGGTCCGGCAGGCCGCCATCCCAGCGCTCGCGGCCGCGTGGGCCGAGGAGAACGGGGCCTGCCGCCTACTGCGGAGGCCCGGCAGCTAGCGTGAGCCGACTAGTCGTTCGGCTGCCAGACGGGCTGACCCAGGTGACCGAGATCGTGTCGCCGGCGTGCAGTCGCGCCAGAGTGCTGGTCAGGCTGGCGGGCGAACCGACCGGACTCCCGTTGACGGCGACGATCACCGATCCGCCTGTCATCCCGGCCTTAGCGGCCGGACTGCCGCAGATGGTTCCGTCGACCAGGGTGCCAGAGTTCACCGGGGCTATGGACGACGGCACGCCCACCTCGGCGTTGCTGGTGTAGCAGGACGGCGTGCCACCTGGACCGCCGAAGCCGCCGAAACCGTTTTGCTGGTCCTGTTGCTGAGCCTGGGCCTGCGGGTTGCTGTCCGTCCCGGAGCCTATGAAGATCCCGATGAATGCCGGGTACCCGATCGTCACGGTCGAGCTAGCGTGGCCGGCAGCGATCTGGCGCGCCACCGACAGGGCAGTGTTGATCGGAATGGCGAACCCGGCGGCCCCTTGCTGCTGCAACCCGAAGCTGACGGTGCTGGCTGCGGTGTCCATGCCGATCACCAGGCCCGCAGTGCTGGCCAGCGGACCGCCGGAGTCGCCGTTGACGATGTCGGCATTCGTCTGGATCATGCCGTGCAGAGTTTCAGAAGTGATCGATCCGCCTTCGTCGGAGGCGGTGATGGTCTTGTCCAGGCCGGTGACGCTGCCGCCAACCGGAACGATGGTGCCCTGGCCCTCGGCGTTGCCCATGGCCACCACCGAGTCTCCTTGCCGGACGGTCGCAGAGTTGCCGACCGGGATCGTGTGCAGGCCCGACGCTCCCTCCAATTGGATCAGCGCGACGTCACCAGTCGTGTCGTAGCCGACCACCCGCGCAGTGTAGGTCTTACCTGTTGACACCACGGTCGCGGTGATCTTGGTGGAGTCCTCGATGACGTGGTTGTTCGTCAGCACGAGGCCAGCCGAGTTGATCACCATGCCGGTTCCGGCGCCCGCCTCGCCTGAGTACTGCAGCGCAGTGTTGATGACCACAAGGCCGGGCTCGACCTTGTTGACTACCTGCTGCGCGCTGCCGACGGGAGCGGGGCTGGTCACGGTCGGAGCCGGCCGCGGCACCGCGCTGGTGCCGGGCAGCGCGGACCCGGCATTCGCTGGGGTCGGCTGGGTCTGGTGGTCAATAGCCACGGTGACGCCGACGGCCAAGCCTGCGGCTAGCACAGCCACGAGAACGTAACTCAGCAGGCCGCCGCGCCGCTTCGGCCGGTCAGGTGGCGGTGGGGGGACATACCCGCCTGCCGGAGAGCCCTGGCCGTAACCGGGCCACTCGGGCGGGCCGCCGTACCGGTAGGGGCCGAACCCGCTGTCGTCACGCATCGAAGATCACTACCTCGCGCTCGTTCAGCCTGGCCGCTCGTTCAGCCGGACCGCGGCCCGACTGAACTCATAGTCTCAGTCAGCCCCGCAATGCTGAGCACTCTCTGAGCGCGCGCTGCAGATTTCACTGGCGCGGTCAGCGCAGGCTGGCATCGCTCGAGACCACGGTCCACGCCTCGCTCTGCGCCCAGAGTCGCTCGCCAAGCTCCGGCGTCGCGAGCGAGCTCGGCTCCCGCTCGGCGCACTGCTCGAAATACCTGCCGCTGACCGTCGCGACCTCCGCTGACGTGGCGCAGTACAGCGATGTTCTGGCGCCCTGCTCGGTGCTCAGCATGCGCCTAGTCAAGATCGACCGGGCCGGCCATGGCACCCGCCGCCAGATGTCGGAGGCCACAACGCCGGGATGCAGCGCGTAGGCCGTAACGCCGCTCCCGTCCAGCCGCCTTGCCAGTTCCTGGGTGAAAAGCACGTTGCAGAGCTTGGAAACCGCGTACTCCGGCATTCCGGTAAAGGACCGGGTGCGCCGCCGCAGCGCCGCGAAGTCGATGCCGACTGCCTGGTAGTGCGCGTCGCTGGCCACGTTCACGATCCGGGCTCGGTTCGCGGTCAGGCAGTCGAGCAAGGCCGCGGTGAGGGCGAAATGACCGAGGTGGTTGACTCCGAACATTAGCTCGAAGCCATCGGTGGTCAGGCCCCGGCGTCCCGCGACGCCGGCATTGTTAATCAGCACGTGCAGTGGCTCGCCGAGCGCCAGGAACTGCGCGGCACAGCTGCGCACCGAAGCGAGGTCGGCGAGGTCAAGCGGCAGGAAGGTGACCGAGCCGACTCCGTCGGCCGATTCCGCGCGTGCGGCCGCCGCGATGGCGGCGACGGCCTCCTCCCCCTTCTGCCGCGACCGGCAGGCGAGATGTACCCGGCCGCCCCGTGCCACGAGCGCGCGCGCCGTAGCCAGCCCGATCCCCGTATTGCCGCCGGTCAGCAGAAAGGTCCGGCCGGACAGATCAGCCACGACAGTCACCAGCCAGTTCATCCGATGCGGCTCTTCACCCGCGCCGCATCCGAGATTAGCCTCGAAGTACAGCCACCAGGGCATGCCATATCTGCACAGCGTTGCCGGCTGTATCGGCTCGGACGCCGCCGTGGCCTGTGGCCAGGCCCGACGCCCGCCCGGGTCGCCAGCCAGCGAAGTGGCCGTCACTTTCAGGTGCAAGGAGGCACACGGTGTACGAGCACAACGGCGAGAAGTTCTTCGTGATCGACAGCCACATGCACTACTGGAACGCAGCTCCGGACAACTGGGTGGCGGGGGCGGAACAGTACGCCAAGGGCTGGATCGAGTGCTTTCACGCGTATATGGGACTAGGTCCGCCGCAGACCCACTGGCCGCTGGAGAAGTTCCAGAAGTACTCAGAGGACGACCTGATGCACGACCTGTTCGAGGTCGGCCATGTGGACAAGGCGATCTTCCAGCCCACCTACCTGCTGGAGTGGTACAAGGAGGGCTTCAACACCACCGAGCGCAACGCCACGATGGGAGAGAGGCACCCGGGCAGGTTCCGCTACAACACGCGCTGGGACCCGCGGGACGGTGACGAGGGCCTCAGGACGCTAGAACACAACGTCCAGCGGTACGGGTCCACCGGCTGCAAGCTCTACACCGCCGAGTGGAATGCGGGCTCACGGGGCTGGAAGCTGACCGACCCCGCCGCATATAACTACCTGCAGGCATGCCAGGACCTGGGCATCAAGAACATCCACGTGCACAAGGGCCCGACGATCTGGCCGCTGGACAAGGATGCCTTCGACGTCTCCGATGTCGACCACGCCGCCACCGACTTCCCCGGCCTGAACTTCATCGTGGAGCACGTCGGCCTGCCCCGGATCGAGGACTTCTGCTTCATGGCGGTGCAAGAGCCGAACGTGTACGCCGGCCTGGCCGTCGTCGTCGGCGGGCTGATGCACGCACGGCCGCGGTTCTTCGCCAAGGTAATGGGGGAACTGCTGTTCTGGCTCGGCGAGGACAAGCTGCTCTTCGGCAGCGACTACGCGATCTGGGAACCACGGTGGCAGATCGAGGGCTTCGTTGACTGGGAGATGCCCGACACCGAGGAGTTCTCTGACTACCCCAGGCTGACGGCGGCCGGCAAGAAGAAGATCCTCGGGCTGAACGCGGCCAGGCTCTACGATATCGACGTGCCGGCGGAGTACCGGCTGGAGGCCCAGCCGGTCGCGGGCGCATGACCGCACAGGCGCCGTCCGGGACGGCCGGGCCGTCCGTCCCGGACGGCGGGCCCGGCATGGACTGCGTCGCCGGTCGCACAGCCGTCCTGAACGCGCTGAGCCAGGTTCGCGACCCGGAACTCGACGAACCCATCACGGCGCTCGGCTTCGTCGCCTCGGTCGCGGTCTCCCAGGCGGGCCACGCAGACGTCCGGCTGCGCCTGCCGACCTACTTCTGCGCGCCCAACTTCGCCTTCCTGATGGTGGCCGACGCCTATGACGCGGTGACCGGCGTAGCCGGGGTGCACGGCGCGCTAGTAGTTCTCGAGGACCACTTCGCCGGGGAGGCCATCAACAGCGCGGTCGCGGCCCGGGCAGGGTTCGCACAGGCATTTGCCGGCGAGGCACGCGGCGAACTCGACCAGCTACGGGCCGACTTCCTGCGCAAGGCTGTGATGGCAGGCACGGACCTGGTATGCCGACCCCTGCTGGCTGCCGGGATGCAGCCGGACGCGCTGGCCAGCATGACGCTGGGCGAGGTGCCGCCGTCCCGCGGGCTGGAGCGACTCAGGCAGCGCCGGGCCGAGCTCGGCCTGCCCGCCGGCGACCTGGCGCCGCTGATCGTCGACCCGGCCACTGGTGCGGCGGTGACACCGGAGGCGCTGCCGCTGCATCTGCGCAAGGCACGCACGACGCGCGTCAGCGTCCAGTCGAACACCGGCATCTGCCGTGGCATGCTGCGGCACAGGTACACCGATCCGGGGATTGGCGAGGAGGATTCCGCATGAAAGCGGTCCGCTTGCACGCATTCCATCAGCAGCCGGTGATCGACGAGGTGCCAGAGCCCAAGATCGCCGGCCCGCTCGATGTCATCGTGAAGATCGGCGGGGCTGGCGTCTGCCGCACCGACCTGCACATCATC
>JASHSO010000270.1 GCA_030038715.1 Streptosporangiaceae bacterium | reverse complement strand
CGGCACGGGCTGTGAACGGCTCCTGCCATACCGGACAGTCGATCGCTTCGGTGAGGTCGACGAGCGCCGCCCAGCTGTCCCGGCCGTCGGCCCCCGCGCCGGTGACCACTACGGGATTGCGAGCCTGCACGAGCATGGTGGCGAACGGCGCGACATCGGCGGCGGTCACTCCGGAGGCCACAGCGAAGCTGTCCGGGCCGCCACCAGTGTGTCGTCCATAGGGGCCGCCCAGTCATCCATCGGCACGATGACGAGAGCCGGGCCGGGCCCGGCGATGGCCTCGTGGCAGGCCCTGGCCACAAGTCCGGGCACATCCTGCGCTCGCAGCGGCTGGTGGACCGCCACCGGGTAATCCCCGGCCAGCCCGTGCAGCCGACCGGCTAGGAACGGCTCGAACTCCAGGTGACGCCGGTCCTGCTGGCCCACGAGGACGACCAGTGGAGCGCGGTTGACCCGGGCCGTGGCGAGTGCGTTGACCGCGTTGCCCAGGCCGGCGGTGGTGTGCAGGCTGACCAGCGCTGGCCTGCCCGTGGCGAGGGCATAGCCGGCCGCGATGGCGACGGCCGCGTTCTCGTGCAGGGTCAGCACGTAGCCGATGTCGTCAGGCAGGTCGGCTAGCAGGGGTATCTCCGTGGACCCCGGGTTGCCGAACCACGTGGTCAGGCCCATCCGCCTGGCGACAGCGAGGGTGGCGTCCTTGACTGTGGGCATCCACTCCTACCTCTGCTGGGCTTTGGCCGCCTGTTTGTGGTCTGTCACAAAGCGGCTGACCTGGACTTTCTCGACGTACAGCGTGCTCGATGGACACCAGCTAAGAACCGCTTTGTGCCATGCTCCTAACTGCTGTCGATTACCATTATTGGTCATGGCGCGCGAATGGACCATGCCGCGGCAGCCAGCCGCGTCGGGCGATCAGCACCTGATCAGCCAGGAGAACATGCTGCTGCGTGAGCTCGTGACCGTCTACCAGCGGCTGACCGGGCTCGCCCTGCAGAGCGCGGACGTGGGCACAGTCGTGCAGCTGCTCGCCCAGCGTACGTCGGCGATCGTCGCCGTGGTCAGCCAGGCTCTTGAGGTGGTGACCGCCGCGGGCCCGGGCGGTCCGAGCGACGAGGTCGCGACGTTCGTGGCCGAGCACCTGGCGAGCGCGCGGCTCGCCACAGTGCTGCGCAGCACGGCGCAGACCCGCAGGTCGATGCGGCTGCCGCAGGTCGGCGAGGGAGGTGGCGTGACCGTGGCGCCGATCCTCGTCGGCGACGACGTTCCGGCCTACCTCGTGACGCTCGGTGACGCGGACCATGATTCCGGCGGCGACCTGAGCCTGCTGGTCACCGAGCATGCGGCGACAATCTGCGGCGTCATGTTGAGCAGGGAGCGGGTGGTTGCCGCGGCGGCCAGGCAGGTGCGTGACGACCTGGTCGAGGGCCTGCTGCTTGGCGGGCGTGACGATGAGGTGACACGCTGGGCGCGCCATCTCGGTTATGACCCGGCAGTAGCGCACCGAGTGCTTGCCATCACCGTCGACCCCGCGGCCGGAGAGCGCATGGCCGTGGCGATCGAGCAATTCTGCGCTACTCGGGCGGGTGACGCTATCACGTCGATCCGCGCCGACGAGGTGATCGTGGTCGTGACTGACCCGGCCGCCGAGCGCGCCGTGGGCGCCGAGCTCAGCCGGCTCGCCACAGGCTGCCTGGACCGAATGCGGGACATGTTCCCGGAGAAAGTAATCAGCATCGGCATCGGCGGGATCTGCCGGGGACCAGGCGAGATCGCCCAGTCCTATGGCCAGGCGCGCCGCACCATCGACGCGATGGCGAGGCTGGGACGGCGCGGCCAGGTGGTGGCGTTCGACGACCTGGGCATCCACCGGCTGCTGCTGCAAATTCCTGACCTGACCGAGCTCGCCGGGTTCGCGACCGAGGTGCTAGGCAAGCTGATCGCGGTGGACCGGCAGCGTGGCACCGAGTTCGTCGCAACGCTGGCGTGCTATTTCCGCGAGAACAACAGCCCGCAGCGCACGGCGCGGGCGCTGCACGTGCACCCGAATACTGTCGCCTACCGGATTCGCCGGATCGGCGAGATCACCGGTCTCCAGCTTGACGCCTACCGCGACCGGATGTTGGCGCAGGTCGCTCTGGAAGTGATAGACGTGCTCGGGGCCGATCGCGCTGGCTCGCCTCGTTCCGCCGGGAGTTCATCATGACCGACTTTCAGACAGTGCTCGCCCAGCGGATCGTGATCTGCGACGGTGCGATGGGAACCATGCTGCACGCGGCGGGTATGTCGCTGGACCGCGCACTGCCCGAGCTCAACCTGTCTAATCCCGGCCTGGTCGCCACCATTCACGAAAGCTACCTGAGCGCCAGCGCTGACGTGATCCTGACCAACACGTTCGGAGCGAGCAGGCTCAGGCTGGCCAGCCTCGGATACGGCGACGCAGTCAGAGAGATCAACATGGCAGGCGCGGAACTCGCCGCCCATGCCGCAGGCACCGCGGGCAGGCCGGTCTTCGTGGCCGGCTCGGTCGCCCCGGCTGTAACAGCCAGCCAGCGGCGCCGCTTCACCGCGGCGGACCGGGTGGCGGCGCTGCGCGAGCAGATCGACGCGCTCGTTATCGGCGGGGTTGACGTGCTGGTGCTGGAGACCTTCGGCTACCTCGAGGAGCTCGTCGAGGCGGTTACCGTTGCCAGCCAGGCTTGCGACAAGCCCATCATCGCGCAGGCCACGTTCGCCGCTGACGGGCGCACGCTCGGCGGGGAAACACCCCGGGAGGTGGCGACCGTGCTGTGCGGCTTGCCCGTTACGGTCATCGGGACCAATTGCACGCTGGGGCCGCGCGGCGTGCTATCGGTCGTGGAGGCGATGGCGCCGCACGCGACGGTTCCGCTGAGTGCCCAGCCAAACGCCGGCCTGCCGCGCCGCGTGGAAGGCCGCAGGTTCGAGTACAACGTGGACGGCGCGTACTTCGCCCGGTATGCCCGT
>JASHSO010000269.1 GCA_030038715.1 Streptosporangiaceae bacterium | reverse complement strand
GCGCTGCCCGTACAGGCAGTACTCCAGGTTGTCGCCCATGCCGCCGTCCACGGCCACATGCAGCCGCCCCGCCTGCTTGACGGTGACGATGCGGTACAGCGTGACTCCGGCGGGCCCGACTACCGACCGGCCGGGCTCGACGATCAGCTCGACCTCCGTGCCCAGGTGCCGGTGCACGGCCGCGACCAGTTGCTCGAGATACTCGTCGATCTCCGGCGCGACGTCGCCCGGCTGGTACCGCACGCCGAGCCCGCCGCCGAGGTCGTACACCCCGAACTCGCCCAGCGTGGCGAGCGCCGCCACCTCCGCCTCGAACTGCTCCAGGTTCACGATCTGCGAGCCGATGTGCGCGTGCAGCCCGCGCATCTCGATCATCGGCGCGCCCTGGATGCGGGCCAGCGCCCGCGGCACCTGCTCGACCGGCACCCCAAACTTGGCCGCCTTGCCGCCGGTGGCCAGCGCCGCGTGAGTCGCCGACTCGATGCCGGGGCTGACCCGCAGCAGCACCGGCGTCCGGCGCCGGGCGAGCGCATCGATCCGGTCGATGTCATCGAAGCCGTCGATGACGATGTACCCGATTCCGGCGTCCAGCGCCGCCTCGATGTCTTCGTCGGACTTGGCGTTGCCGTGCATCACGATCTGCTGTGGGTCGATCCCGGCAGCGAGTCCGAGTCGCAGTTCGCCCGCGCCGACGACGTCGACGCCGAGTCCTTCGGAGGCGAGGACGGCCAGCATCGACGCGGACGGGAAGGACTTAGTCGCGAAGCAAACGCGGCTGCGCGGGTGCCGGGCCGACAGCCCGTCGACGTACGCGCGAGCCCGGACGCGCAGCGCTGTCTCGTCAATGACGAACGCAGGAGTGCCGTACTCCGCGGCGACCTCGCTCAGCGAGCAGCCGCCGATCCGCAGGTCCGCGCCGTCGGTGGCGGCAGACGGCGGCAGCAGCGAGAGATCTGGCATACCGGATGCTTACCCGACGGGTAGCTCGCCGATCAAATCGCCCGCTTGCAGCCGCTGCCGCACGGCCTCATAGGTCAGGATCGCGGCCGAGGCGGATACGTTCAGCGAATCGGCCCGGCCGAACATGGGGATCCGCACGGTACTGCCGGCCCGTGCCAGCCACTCGCGCGGCAGCCCAGCCTGCTCGGCGCCGACCGCGATGGCCACCGGGCCAGTCAGGTCCGCGTCGGTGAGGAGCTGACCGGCGTCCGGGGCGGCGGCCACGACCGGCAAGCCGTGCGCTTGAAGCCAGTCGAGCACGTCCGCGCTCGCAGCCGACGCGACCGGAACGGCGAAGACTGTCCCCTTGCTGGCGCGCACGACGTTCGGGTTGCCCCAGTCGGTGACCGGGTCGGCGGCGATCACCGCGGCCACCCCTGCCGCGTCCGCGGTACGCAGGATCGCGCCGAGGTTCCCGGGCTTCTCCAGCCCGGCACAGACCAGCACGAGCGGGTTCGCCGGCAGGCTCAGCCGGTCGAGGCTATCGGGAACCGCCGGGACCACTGCGAGGCAACCGTCCGGGCCCTCGCGGTAGGAGACCTTCTCGAAGACCGGCCTGGAAACCAGCACGACCTCCGCGCCAACTCCGGCTGCACGCTCGGTGACCTGCCCGGCTACCGGGGTCGCCAGCTCGCGGCAGTAGTACAGCGCAGTCGGCCGCACTCCGGCGGACAGGGCGAGCCCTACCTCGGCGATGCCCTCGACCAGGGTGACGCCTGCCAGTTCCCGGGCGCGCCTGCGCCGCAGTCCGACAAGTTCCTTGACGCGCGGGTTAGCCAGGCTGGTGATCTCCAGCTCAGTGGGCCGACCCGCCGCCGCTGACATGACCGCCATGCTATTCAGCAGCTCCAGTTACTCATCGCCAGGAGAACCAGCCGTCCACGATTCGTGATCCAATTTCGATGTAGAGATTCCGTCGTATGCGACGGTTAAGTCTTCGGCGAAAGCGGCGTGGCCCGGCCCGCGGGCAGGGTCACGGCGATGCGACGGTTAAGTCTTCGGCGAAAGCGGCCTGGCCCGGCCCGCGGGCGGGGTCACGGCATCCACGGGAGGCAGCAATGGCAAGACGGCGGCGCCGCTACAGAGGGCCGCACCCGTATGCGCGGATGGGCTGCCTCGGCCCGTCCGCCGGCTGCAGCGGCTGCCTGGTCGTGCTCGCCGTTGCGGTCGCCGTCGTTGTGGCCGTTGTCCTGGCGGCCTAGCCCAGGCTGGGTCAGGCGTCATAGTCCACGGTGAGTTCCGCGGAGACCGGCAGCGACTGGCACGTCAGCACGAAACCGGCGTCGAGTTCCGCCTGCTCCAGCGCGAAGTTCCGGCGCATCCGCACCTGGCCGGACACGACCCGGGCCCGGCATGTCCCGCACACGCCGCCCTTGCAGGCGAACGGCAGGTCCGGGCGAGCCCGCTGCGCACCGTCCAGCACCGGGGTGCCAGGCGGGATCGTCGTGGTGCTGGTCCGGCCGTCCAGGACCACGGTGACCTCGCACCCGCCGCCCGGCTGTGGCTCCTCGTGGTGCTCCTGGTCCGGCGGCGTCTCCTCGACGTAGAACAGCTCCCGGTGCACGCGCTCGGGCGGCACGCCGAGTTCGGACAGTACCTGCATAGCGTCGGTGACCATGCCGTACGGCCCGCACAGCCACCAGTGGTCGATGCTGCCGACCGCGCACAGGGCCGGCAGCAAGCGCCGCAGCCTGGCGGCGTCCAGCCGACCGCTGAACAGTTCGACCTCCTGCGGCTCGCGCGACAGCACGTGCACGAGCTGCAGCCGGACCGGATAGCTGTCCTTCAGGTCGGCGATCTCGTCGGCGAACATGACCGACTCGGCGCGCCTGTTCCCGTACAGGACGGTG
>JASHSO010000268.1 GCA_030038715.1 Streptosporangiaceae bacterium | reverse complement strand
CGACCCATCACCACCAGGCCATCGACAAGCTCGGCGCCGGCCTTGTCGCGAGCGCGCGCGCCGCGGACGGCATCGTCGAAGCTGCCGAGCTGGGGCCACCGGACGGCCTCCCCCGCTCGGGAGTCGCAGCCCGCCACCCGTTCGTGCTCGCGGTCCAGTGGCATCCCGAGGTCGGTGATGACGCCCGCCTGTTCGAGTCGCTGGTGACGGCGGCCGCCCGAAGAATCCGGTTAGGGTGCTGCCATGACGCAGACACCACAGGAGCACCAGGATGCCGGCGACGGCAAGGAAGCCACGAAGGACGCCCCGCGCAAGGAGGCAGAGCCAGCCGACGACCTCGTCACGACACGGCACTCGATCGGCGTTGACGGCGGCGAGCTCAGCTATTCCGTCACCGCGGGACGTATCGTGCTGCGCCAGGAAGGGCACACCGACGACAAGTTCGACGGGCCACAGCCCAAGGCCGAAGTCTTCTTCGCCGCCTACACGGCAGACAGCACCGACCCAGGATCCCGCCCCGTCACGTTCGCCTTCAACGGCGGCCCTGGCTCATCCAGCGTCTGGCTGCACCTCGGCCTGCTCGGGCCGCGCCGGGTCCTGATGGGCGATGTCGGCGCGTTGCTGCCGCCGCCCTACGGGCTAGGCGACAACGCGCAGACCCTATTGCGGCACAGCGACCTGGTGTTCATCGACCCGGTGTCGACGGGCTACTCCCGCGCAGTCAAAGGCGAGAAATCCAAGGACTTCCACGGCTATGGCGGCGATATCGAGTCCGTCGGTGAAGTGATCCGGCTCTGGACCACGCGCAACGGCAGGTGGATGTCGCCCAAGTACCTGTGCGGTGAGTCGTACGGCACTACTCGCGCCGCCGGACTGTCGCGCTACCTTCAGGAGCGCTACGGGATGTACCTGAACGGCCTGATGCTGGTCTCTGCTGTGCTGGACTTCGGTACCGGCGACTTCGGCGGTGGCAACGACGCCGTGTACCCGCTCTACCTGCCCACTTACGCGGCGGTGGCGCACTACCACGGCAAGCACGGTGACCGCCCGCTGCCCGAGGTGCTGGCCGAAGCTGAGGCGTACGCCGAGCGTGAATATCCGTGGGCCCTGGCGCGAGGATCGAGGCTGACGGCCGACGAGCGGGCCGCTGCCGCCACCCGGCTGGCCGAGCTGACTGGCCTGTCGGCCGACTATGTCGACCGGGTGAATCTGCGGCCCGAGCACATCAGGTTCCTCACCGAGCTGCTGCGCGACCGACGGCTGGTTGTCGGCCGCATCGACGGCCGATTCACCGGGTGGGACACGGACTACGGCCGCGAGACCTGGTCAGCCGACCCGTCGATCAGCGCGATCACCGGTCCCTATACGGCTGCGCTCAACCAGTACGTGCGCGGGGAGCTCGGTTATTCCAGCGACCTGCCGTACGAGATCCTGACCGACCGAGTGCGGCCGTGGTCGTACAAGGAGTTCGAGAACCAGTACGTGTTCGTGCAGGACAAGCTGGCGGCGGCGATGCGCGCCAATCCGCACATGCGAGTGCACGTGGCCTGCGGCTATCACGACCTGGCCACGCCATACTTCGCGGCCGAGCACTCCATCGCTCACCTCGAGATACCGGCCGAGCTAGCCGCCAACATCTCCTACAGCTACTACGAGGCGGGGCACATGATGTACCTGCACGAGCCGAGCAGGCTGGCCCAGGCACAGCAGCTGGCAGACTTCGTGACCGCTCCACCCGGTTAGCCGGTCGGCACGCCGCATCAGCCAGTGCACCGCCGCGCTCGCCGCAGACCCTAGACTCGCCTGCGTGAGCAGCACGCCGGCCCTCGAGATCGACGGCCTGGTCAAGCGATACCGGAACACGACAGCCGTTGCTGGGCTCTCGCTGCGCGCCGAGCGGGCGCGAGTCACCGCGATCCTCGGGCCGAACGGGGCCGGCAAGACGACCACGATCGAAACCTGCGAGGGCTACCGCAAGCCGGACGACGGCACCGTGCGCGTGCTCGGGCTGGACCCAGTGCGCGATGCCAGAGCGCTGCGGCCAAAGGTTGGCGTCATGCTGCAGTCCGGCGGCGTGCCGAGCACCGTGCGTGCTGGGGAGTATCTGCGCGTGATGGCCAGCTTCTACGCGCACCCGCTTGACTCGGCCGCCCTGCTGGACCTGCTCGGGCTGACCAGCTCTGCAGGCACTCCTTACAAGCAGCTGTCGGGCGGCCAGCAGCAGCGGCTGGCGCTGGCGGCGGCGGTCATCGGCAGGCCGGAGCTTGTCTTCCTGGACGAGCCGACCGCAGGGCTAGATCCGCAGGCAAGGCACGCTACCTGGCAGCTTATCGAGGGGCTGCGCGCGGCAGGCACGGCAGTGATCTTGGCCACGCACTACATGGAGGAGGCCGAGCGGCTCGCTGACCAAGTCGCCATCGTGGACCACGGCAGGCTGGTCGCCAGCGGGTCGCCTGGCGAACTCACCGGCTCGGACGGTCAGCTCCGTTTCCGCGCCGAGCCGGGGCTGGACACCGACGCGCTCATCGCCGCCTTGCCGCCAGGGGCCGCGGCCAAGGAGTCGCCGGCTGGCCACTACCGGATCGAGGTCGCCGATCGCGTCGATCCGCAGCTCATAGCGTCAGTCACCGCGTGGTGCGCCGAGCACGGCGTGCTCGCCAGGGACCTGCAGATCGAGAGCCGCACGCTGGAGGACCTCTTCCTGGAAGTCACCGGGCGGGAGCTGCGCTCGTGACCGACTTGAGCCAGGAGTGGCCTTCTCCGGCCCCAGGCGCTGCGCCACTGCCCAGGATGATCGGCGCTCAGGCGGCGCTGGAGCTGCGCACTCTCGTGCGCAATGGCGAGCAGCTCCTGCTGACGCTGATCATCCCGGTGCTCCTGCTCCTCGCCTTCGGGCACGAGGATCTGGTCAGTATCGGCTCCGGCAGCAGGATCGACTTCATCGTGCCCGGCATCCTCGCGCTGGCGGTGATGTCGACTGCCTTCACTAGCCAGGCGATAGGTACCGGTTTCGAGCGCAGGTACGGCGTGCTCAAGCGGCTCGGTGCCTCCCCGCTGTCGCGCCCCGGCCTGATTACCGCCAAGACCGTTACGGTGCTGACCGTCGAACTCATGCAGGCCGCGATCGTGCTCGCGGTCGGAGCCATCCTCGGCTGGCGGCCGGCGGCGAGCCCGGACGCTGCGCTCTGGGTCGTCGTGCTGCTGCTAGCCGGGACTGCCGCGTTCAGCGGACTAGCGCTGCTCATGGCCGGCACGCTGCGAGCGGAGGCGACGCTCGCGGCCGCCAACCTGCTCTACCTGATCATGCTCGGCTTGGGCGGCGTGCTGTTCCCGCTGACCAAGTTTCCGGCGGGCATGCAGCCGGTGCTGCGGCTGCTGCCTGCCGGCGCGCTCTCCGAGGGGCTGCGATCGGTGCTCGCGCACGGCGGTGGCCTGCCAGTCGCAGACCTGCTGGCGCTCTGCGTGTGGGCCGGGGTCGCGATTGCGTTGGCCGCCCGCACCTTCCGCTGGGAGTAGTCAGTCATCGATCAGCAGCCATGGCGCAGCGCCCGTCAGCGTTACTTGCAGGACCGGGTAGTGCCCTCCTGGCTGATCGTTTTCGCCGGCATCGTCTCGGTACAACTCGGCGCCGGCCTGGCCGGAAGCAGCTTCTCCCGGGTGACGCCGGCCGGGCTGACAGGCCTGCGGCTGTGGTGGTCTGCGCTGATCATGACGATCGTCGGAGGCCGCGGGCTCGCACAGGCGGTACGGGAGATCGCCGTGCAGCGTGCATGGCGGGACGCGGGCGTCGCGGTGGCCTTCGGCGTAGCGCTCGGCCTGATGAACTTCTCCATCTACCAGTCGTTTGCCCGGATACCGCTGGGCGTCGCGGTCACGATCGAGTTCCTCGGCCCGCTTTTCATCGCGGTGGCGTCGTCGCGGCGCCTAGTGGACCTGCTGTGGGTGGCGCTGGCCGGGGGTGGTGTGCTGCTACTGACCCGCGGTCACCTTCAGCTCGACCGGCCGGGCGCCGGTCACGGCGCCGAGCTCACCGGGGTGATATTCGCGCTCGTCGCCGCGGCATGCTGGGCCGCCTACATCCTCCTGAGCCGGGCCACCGGCCGACGCTTCGGTGGCTCGGCCGGCCTGGTCATCGCCATGCTGGTGGCAGCGGTCGTCGTCACTCCGGCCGCCGTGGTCAGTGCTGGCGGCTCGTTGCTGCGCCCCGACGTGCTGGGCACCGGCCTGGTCGTCGGCCTGCTGTCCTCGGTCATTCCGTACCGGCTCGAGCTTGAGGCCCTGCGGCGAGTGCCGCCCAGGCTATTCGGCGTGTGGATGAGCCTCGAGCCCGCCGTGGCCGCTCTGGTCGGCCTGGTGATCTTGGGCGAATCGCTGGCGGCGCGGCAGTGGCTGGCCATCGGCCTGGTGATCATTGCCTGCGCGGGCGCCGCTCGTTCGGGTGGCCGTGCAACGGCCGCGCCCGATGACCTGCCCCCGCCACCGGGCGGCTAGCCAGTGCACCTCCGCCGCCCGGACCGCGGCTGCCTGGCTGCATCGGGCGGATACCGGTGCCGATGTCGCGCCGACCGCTCCTAACATGGAGTCCATGCCAGCCGACCTCGCAGCTCCGGACCTGCCGACCGGCAGCCCCGCCGCCGGCCAGCGAGCCGTCCGCTGGCCGCGAGCCTGGGCAGGCACGCTGCTGGCGCCCTCGTCTGCCGCACTGCGCGGCTGGGCGCTCGCCGGAGTGATCACTTCGGCCCTGATCATCCTGACCGGCGCCGCGGTCCGGCTGAGCCAGTCCGGTCTCGG